>DATLOS010000524.1:0-3616 GCA_035536155.1 Elusimicrobiota bacterium | reverse complement strand
ACTTTCTTCGAGGCGGGAAAGACCTCCGCCGTCCTCGCGGGCCCAAAGAGCGCACTTGTACAGGGTTCGGCGCCCAGTTCAGGTGCCGCTCCGGCTTCCGGGGCGGCTGCCGCCCCGGATCCCAACTCGCCGTCCGCGCCGCAATCGGCCTCCGCGCGGCGCCAATTTCGAGCCCGCGACTCCGGCGGCCTGTCCGGCAACTGAGCCGGCGCGACGCCGCGCTTTCTCCGCGCGCGGCGAATTGATAGGATAAATCGACGTCGCAAATCCGCATCCTCGGAGCCACGACATGCGCGGCGATTGCAAATTTTCCACGTCCATCGGGAAGAAGCAGGTGGTGGCCGTCACCGGCCTCCTCCTCTGCGGCTTCCTGGTCAGCCACTTGGCCGGCAACCTTCTCATGCTCAAGAGCGGGCAGGCCTTCGACCACTACGCCGAGTTCCTCGAGGAGCACCCGCTCCTGATCCCGGCGGAGCTCGGCCTGGCCTTCGTGTTTCTGGCCCACATCTTCGTCGGCCTGCGCCTCGCCTGGCAGAACCGCGCCGCGCGGCCGGAGCGCTACGAGGTCACGGCGTGCGCCGGCGGCCGCACGCCGGGCTCCTCCACCATGAAGTACACCGGGCTCTTCACCTTGGTGTTCCTCATGGCGCACATCTACACCTTCAAGATCCAGCACCCCGAGGACACGAGCCTGTTCGCCTGGGTCATGGGCTGGTTCCACTACCTCTCCTACACGGCGTTCTACGTGCTGGCGATGCTCTCGCTGGGCCTCCACCTGAGCCACGGGGTGTGGAGCTCCTTCCAGACGCTGGGCGTCAACAACCCGCGCTACTCGCCCTACATCCGCTTCGGCGGCGTGGCCTTCGCCGCCCTGATGGCCGTGGGCTTCGGCATGCTGCCCGTCTGGGCGCACTTCTTGAGGGGGGGCTGAGCCATGAAACTCGACGCCAAGATCCCGTCGGGCCCCGTCCAGCAGAAGTGGGACAAGCACCGCTTCGAGCTCAAGCTGGTCAACCCCGCCAATAAGAGGAAGTTCGACGTCCTGGTCGTGGGCACCGGCCTGGCCGGCTCCTCGGCGGCCGCGTCGCTGGCCGAGCTGGGCTACAACGTCACCGTCCTCTGCATCCAGGACTCCCCGCGCCGCGCGCACTCGATCGCGGCCCAGGGCGGCATCAACGCCGCGAAGAACTACCCCAACGACGGCGACAGCGTCTGGCGCCTCTTCTACGACACGGTCAAGGGCGGCGACTACCGCTCCCGCGAGGCCAACGTCTACCGCCTCGCGCAGGTCTCGAACAACATCATCGACCAGTGCGTGGCCCAGGGCGTCCCCTTCGCCCGCGAGTACGGCGGCCAGCTCTCCAACCGCTCCTTCGGCGGCGCGCAGGTCTCCCGGACCTTCTACGCACGCGGGCAGACCGGCCAGCAGCTCCTGCTCGGAGCCTACGGCGCCCTGATGCGCCAGGTCGGAGCGGGCAAGGTCCGCCTCCTGCCCCGTAGGGAGCTCCTCGACGTCGTGGTGGTCGACGGCAAGGCGCGCGGCGCGGTGTGCCGCAACCTGGTCACCGGCAAGGTGGAGTCCTACGCCGCGCACGCGGTGCTGCTGTGCACCGGCGGCTACGGCAACGTCTTCTACCTCTCGACCAACGCCGCGAACTCGAACGTCACCGCGACCTGGCGCGCGCACAAGAAGGGCGCCTTCTTCGCCAACCCCTGCTACACCCAGATCCACCCGACCTGCATCCCTGTCTCGGGCGACCACCAGTCCAAGCTCACCCTCATGAGCGAGAGCCTGCGCAACGACGGCCGCGTCTGGGTGCCGAAGAAGGGCGGCGACGCCCGCTCCCCGGACCAGATCCCGGATGACGAGCGCGACTACTACCTGGAGCGGCGCTACCCGAGCTTCGGCAACCTGGTCCCGCGCGACGTGGCCTCGCGGGCCGCGAAGGCGGCCTGCGACGAGGGCAAGGGCGTGGGCCCGAGCAAGCTCGCGGTTTATCTCGACTTCCGCGACGCCATCAAGAGGTTGGGCGAGCAGAACGTGCGGGAAAAATACGGGAACCTCTTCGACATGTACCACCACATCACCGATGAGAACCCCTACAAGGTCCCGATGCGAATCTACCCCGCCGTGCACTACACCATGGGCGGCCTGTGGGTGGACTACAACCTGATGACCACCGTCCCCGGCCTCTTCTGCCTGGGGGAGGCCAACTTCTCGGACCACGGCGCCAACCGCCTGGGCGCCAGCGCCCTCATGCAGGGCCTGGCCGACGGCTACTTCGTGATCCCGGCGACCCTCGGGGGCTATCTCGCCTCCGAGAAGCTCGGCGCGGTGAAGGCCGAGGACGCCGCCTTCAAGGAGGCGGAGGCCCGGGTCGACGCGGAGGTGAAGGCGCTCCTCGCCGTCAAGGGAAAGCGCACCCCGACCGAGTTCCACCGCGAGCTCGGCCTCCTGGTCTGGAACTACTGCGGCATGGGCCGAAACGAGGCCGGCCTCAAGAAGGCCCTGGCCCGCATCCCCGAGCTGCGCGAGGAGTACAAGAAGAACGTCAACGTGACCGGCGACGCGGGAAACTTCAACCAGTGCCTCGAGCGCGCGGGCCGCGTGGGCGACTACATCGAGTTCGCCGAGCTCATGGTGCGCGACGCCCTCGAGCGCAAGGAGTCCTGCGGCGGCCACTTCCGCGAGGAGTATCAGACCCCGGACGGCGAGGCCCAGCGCGACGACGCCAACTTCTCGCACGTCGCGGCCTGGGAGTACGCGGGCCCGGGCAAGCCCGAGGTCCGCAACACGGAGCCGCTCGTCTTCGACGACGTCCACCCGAGCCAGAGGAGCTACAAATGAACCTGACTCTCAAGATTTGGCGCCAGAAGGGCCCGGGCCAGCCCGGGGAGCTCAAGGAATACCCGGTCTCCGGCGTCTCGCCGGACATGTCGTTCTTGGAGATGCTCGACGTCCTGAACGAGTCCTTGATCAAGAAAGGCGAGGACGCGATCTCCTTCGACCACGACTGCCGCGAGGGCATCTGCGGCATGTGCTCCTTGGTGATCGACGGCCGCGCCCACGGCCCGGACTCGGGCGCCACCACCTGCCAGCTCCACATGCGCCGCTACAAGGACGGCGACACGATCGTCGTGGAGCCCTTCCGCGCCCGCGCCTTCCCCGTGGTGAAGGACCTCGTCGTCGACCGCTCCTCCTTCGACCGCATGATCGCGGCCGGCGGCTTCGTCTCGGTCAACACCGGCGCCGCCTGCGAGGCGAACTCGATCTTGGTCCCGCGCCCCGCCGCGGAGACGGCAATGGACGCGGCGGCCTGCATCGGCTGCGGCGCCTGCGTCGCGGCCTGCCCCAACGCCTCGGCCATGCTTTTCCTCTCCGCCAAGGTCTCCCAGCTCGCCCTCCTGCCCCAGGGCCAGGTCGAGCGGGGAAAGCGCGTCCTCGGGATGCTCAAGACGCATGACCAAGAGGGCTTCGGGGCCTGCACCAACGAGCGCGAGTGCGAGGCGGTCTGCCCCAAGGAGATCTCGATCCCCAACATCGCGCGGATGAACCGGGAGTATGTTCGGGCGATCAGCCGCGCCTAAGGGTTCGCAGCGAGCTGCCGCAGCACCG
>DATLOS010000523.1:0-4867 GCA_035536155.1 Elusimicrobiota bacterium | reverse complement strand
CCGCGGCCTTGCCCGCGCGGCCGCCGACGCGGATCGGGAAGGCCGCGGCCGGCCGCAGGCCGGCGAGCAGTGCCTCGGTGCGCGCGACGTGCTCGCGAGCCAGCTCGCGGGAGCCCGAAGCCGCCTCGCCGGCGCGGACCGAGGAGAGCTCCCACGCCGGCAGGAGATGGGCTCCGATCTCGGGAAAGCGGGCGCCCGCGTCCGAGAGCACGCGGCGCGCCGAGAGCAAGCGCAGGGGCCGCAGCACGAAGCGGTAGGCGCAGAGCGCGGCGGCCGCCGCGACGGCCGCGAACGCGGCCCACAGGCCGGACGGCGACAGCGGGAACAGGGCGTCGACGGACGCCGCCGCTAGAAGGGCCGCCCCGGCCGGCGCGACGGACGCCGCCGCGCCCTCGGCGCAGATCGAGAGAAAGCGCTCCAGCCTCCAGCGCGCAAGCCGACGACGGAGCAAGGGAGCGGCCGGAGCCATGGACGGGATTGTATCAGAAGCCCGGTGGGGCCTCCAGGAGGCGCCGTCGAGACGAGGCCGTTAAGCCGCGCGCCGGAGCGTCCAGACCCGGCGCTCGGCGCGCACGCGCTCGCCGAACTTGGGCTGGTGGCACCACACCATCCGGGCGGGTGCGGCGACCGGAGCTGAAAGCGCGGCGTTGGCGTCTGCCGAGGTCTCGCCGCGCGTCTTGAGCCGCTTCATGCCCTCAGTCTAGCCGGGCGAGAGGGCTCCGGTGAGGGCCGACGGGGCATCGCCGGCCGCGAAAACGGCCTAGCGCAAAGAGGGACCTATGGTCCCGCGGGGGTCCGCGGCGGAGGCGGCGGCGTGAGCAGGGAGACGCGGGGGCCCGACGAGAGCGCCGGCCGGCGGGCCACTGGAGGCAGGGGCAGGGCCTCTTGCCCGGCGGGCTGCGGCATCGGCGAAAGCGGCGACGCGGCCTCGACCAGGCGGATCTCCCGCGGCAGCGGGGTCTTCATCCCCAGCGGCCGCACCGGCGCGGCCCGGGCCTCCACGGGCTCGTACTCGTACGAGGGGATGAGCTGGGCTTTCACGGAGAAAGCGTCGACGTAGCGCTGGATATCCTCGTGGACGCTCCAGTCCTGGAAAAGCGAGTCCAGGACCGTCGTCATGAGCAGGCTCATGCCGAAGAGGCCCAAGGACAAAAGGAGGAGGAAGCGGAAATACATCATCCCGGCGGAAATGATAGCACGGCGGCCGGCCCATGATTTGGGCCGGCGGGGAAGCGGGAACGCGGGGTTTGGCCCAGGAAAAGCTGGGCCCGTCGACGGGCGCGCGCCTCCCGGGAGTCCTACGGCGATGCCCTAGGCCGTTCGGCCCCCCGGCCGGCGCCGCAGGCGCCGCGCCGCGATCAAAGTCAGCAGCCAAAGGTCGAGCCCGCCGACGTCCGCGGGTCCCGGGTTGGGTCCCGCCGCGTTCGCCGAGCCCGCGCAGCCCCAACCGCCGCCGCCCTTGGACGCGGACTCCGCGCCGGCGCCCCCGCCCTTCGAGCCCCCCCCGCCGGAGCCGCCGCCCTTGGGCCCCTTGCCTCCGCCCGGCTTCCCCGGTCCGGAGGACGGCCCGCCCGGGCCCGGCGAAGGCGCGCTCGTCGGCACCGTTCGTCCGCCCCCGCAGCCGCCCGAGGGACAGGAGCCGCCTCCGTCGAAATTGGGCCCGCCCGCGAGCTGGCCTCCGGCGCCCGAGCAGCCGCCCGGGCCGCAGCTCCCGGAGGCGCCGCCGAAGAAAGGGGTCCCGCCCGGCGAGGGCGGAGGCTCGGGGCCCCGGTAGGCGAAGGCGCCGGGAGCGGGCTCGCGGGGCGCGCGGACGGCCGTCCACCACGCGGGCGGCGTCGCGGGGAGCGTCCCATCCGAGGTCGAGACGCTCTTATAGAGGTCGCCCAAGCCGGCTCCATCGAGAATCTGATGGACGCCGTCGGGGCCCACGTAGGAGCCGCCGCAGCCGCCGCCCCAGCACACGCCCATCAGCTGGCCCTGGGGGTTGAAGAGGCCTCCGCCCGAGCGGCCGCCGCCGGGCGTCGCCTCGATGTTGACGTCCAGGCCGTGCCAGTTCGTCCCCGCGCCGTTGAGCCGGGTGGGCACCTGGACGTAGGGGCCGCCGCCGTCGAAGCCCACGCTGAGGACGTCCTGCCCCCGGCTCGCCTGATAGCCGGGCCCCACCACCGGCGCGACCGGGAGGCTCTCCCGCGAGGTGAACCGCAGCAGGGCGATGTCCGGGCGCCGCTGGATGTAGCGGCTGTCGACGATCTGGCCGTTGACCCGGCGGTGGGCGAGCTCGAGGTGGCCGTCGCCGGGAGCCATCGCCAAGGTCGTCCCGGAGCCGACCTCCTGCATGCGGCCGTCGACCAGCCCCTCGACGCGCATCCCCCTCGGCGCGCGCCAGTTCTCGAAATGGTCCGAGACGACGTGCGCGGCGGTGACGACCGTGTACGTGAAGGTCCCGTCCGCGTTCTCGCGGCGGCCGATGATCGTGCCCGAGCCCGACGCCGACGAGGTCCCATAGTCGGCCCGGATTCGGACCGAGCTGCCGTGGGCCGTCGACGCGGGAGCGTCCTCGGTCGGCGCCGGCGGAGGACCGCGCGCGGGGTTCAGGGCCAGCTCGAGCTGGCGGCTCAAAGCCGCGGGGTCGAGGGCCTCGCCCGGGCCCTGCCGCCAGGCGAGGAGGCCGTCCCGGCCGATGATCGCGAAGCTGGGATAGCGGTCGGCGCCCATGCCCCCGGCCTGCTCCGACGTGACCTGCGCCAGCGGGATGCCCGAGGCGCGGGCGAAGGCCTCGGGCGTGGGATGCTGGGGCGTGGGCCGGAAGTCCACCGACACGCCCAGCACCGACAGCCCCCGGCCGGCGAGCCGGCTCTGGAGGTCGCCCACCATCCGGTGCATCTCGGCGGTGTTGCAATGCGGGCACCAGCTCCCCGTGAACTTGACCAGCACGGCGTTGCCGCTGGCGCGCGCCTGCTCGTAGGTCAGCCGTCTTCCGTCCGGCGTGGTGAAGGCGAGGCCGCGCAGGGCCTCCTCGAGCGCGCGCCGCGGGTCGGCCGCGGCCGGAGCCGCCGTCGGCACCGCGCGCGCGGCGGCGCCGCCCATCGGGTTCGCCGACGCGAGCGCGTCCTGGACGTCCGTCCGCCCGGAGAAGGCCGACGCCCACGGCGCGCGCGCGCTCAGGCCCGTGGGGACGTAGGCCCGCGCCAAGCCGCCGAGAAAGGCCTGGGAGTCGTCCGAGACCAGGCCCGGCGCGCTCTGGGCCAGCCCCAGGAGCGAGTACGCGACGGCGGGGTTCGCCCGTCCCCGGCCCTGCGCGTCCGCCAGGTCCGCGACGAGCCGCCCCACCTGCGGCTGGATCGCCGCGGCGACCTGTCCGGTGCTGAGCGGGCGGCCGTTGAACAGGAGCTGGCCGCCGGGCCCCGGCACGACCGGCCCGCCCAGCTGCGAGCCGATGATCGTCACCAGCTCGGGCGGGAGCGGGCGGCTCCCGAGCAGGAAGACCTGGATCAAGGACGCCCGCTGCTCGCCGCTGATCTCGACTCCGGGAGGAGGAACGTAGCGCGGCGGGGTCGTGTTGGGATTCGGAGTCCCCGTCGGCGTTGGAGCCGGCTCCGCGGTCTCGAGCGTCGACGCGGGGGCGGCGGGCGTCGTCGGCGTCGTGACCGGCGCGCCGGAGACGGGCGTCGCGCCGAGCCGGCCGGCGGCGAGAAGGAGGAGGAGCGCGCGGGCGAGGATCATGCGGGCCACAAGACACTCTACCCCGAAGGCCTAGGACGCCCCAGACCCTGGAGGCCTACAAGTTATTGGGACTAAAGGCCTATTTGCGCGCGGAGGAGAGCCGGAAGCTCGAGAGGAAGGCGTCCCAATCCGGGAGGCGCGCGCCGAGGTCGGGCGCGTCGGGCGAGGAGACGGAGTGGCTTAAGACGAAGTACCGCGAGCCGGCGGCAACGAGGCAGAACTCCTCGAGGGTGACGTCCGCGCCGGGGCCGCCCGCGGGGGCGCGCAGGCGCCGCAGGCGCAGCTCGACCTGACGGCCCGCGACCGCGCGGCGGCGGGCGACGAGGGCCGCGGCGCCGTCCGTGCCCTGCGCCTCGGGGCCGGCGAGGAACTCCTCCACGGTCCGGTAGCGCGACTTCGGCCCGCCCAGGAGCTGGACGCGGATCACGTCGGAGCCGGAGCGAAAGGACGCGACCGGGTCGCCCAGGACGCGGGAATCCTCCCTCGTCCAGCCGCGGGGCGGCTCGAAGCGCGCGCGGGAGCCGAGCTCGGAGGCCGGGGAGACGGGCATGCTCTTTCGCGGCGACGCGGCCGCCGGCGCCGCCGCGAGGAACGCCGCGCAGGCCAGCGCCGAGCCGAGCATGGTCGCCACGGGGCCATCTTAGCACTCTTTGCTAAACTGGGGCGTGCTCGCGGGCGCGCTCCTCTTCTCCGGGCTCTCGCAGGCGCTGATCGCGCCTCCCCTGGGCTGGATCGTCCTTCATCCCGTCTCCTGGGTCCCCGCGCTGGCCGCCTTCTCGCGCCTGGACGCGCGCCGCGCCTTCCGCGCCGGCTGGCTGGTCGGGGCCTCCGCCGCGCTCGGCATCTTCTACTGGATCGTGCCGACGATCGAGCGCTTCTCGAACCTGGGCTTGGCGGCCGCGCTGGCCGTGCTGGCCGCCTTCGCCGCGGCCGCGGGCCTCCACGTCGGCGTCTTCGCCTGGGGCTGCGCTCCGGTGCGGCGCGCCAGCGGGGCGGCGTGGCCTTTCGGAGTCGCGGCCTGGTTCACGGCCTGCGAGTTCCTCGATCCCCAGCTCTTCCCCTTCTATCAAGGAGTGGCCTGGTACCAGGAGCCGCGCGTCTTCCTGCTCTGCGCCCTGACCGGGATATCCGGCGTGACCTTCCT
>DATLOS010000522.1:0-7896 GCA_035536155.1 Elusimicrobiota bacterium | reverse complement strand
CCGCCGGCGCGGCCTCCGCCCGGGCCGCGCGCGGCGACCACGCCGCCGCGGCCAGCGCGAGGATCCCCACCGCCCAAGCCGTCCGGTTCCTGGTCATCCTTTATATTGGTACGCGATGAGCTGGAAGTTCACGGTCAGCGTGTCCCCCGTGCCCGCGAAGGTGACGCCGCGCACGTTGAAGATGCGCTCCTCCAAGGCCAGCGCGGCGAAGAAGCGGGCCGCGTCGTGGTACGTCGCGCCCAAGGAGACCGAGTAGGGCACCTCGGTGAAGTACTGCTTGTCCGCCGTCGCCGCGGGCGCGAAGCTCTTGAGCTGGACGTTGTAGCGCTTGGCCAGGGCGTTGAGCGTGTCGATGACCGCGGGCAGGTCCCGCGTCTTGGGCAGGCGCTTCTCCGCCTCCACCGCCTTGTCGTTGAGGACGGCGATCTCGTTCTTGATCTTGTCGAGCCGGATGGCCTGGCCCTTGGCCTTCGCCGTCTTTCCGGCGACGTCCTCGATCTCCTTGCCGGTCTTGGCGATGCGGTCCGAGATCGGAAGCCAGAAATATTTCACGTAGACGAAGCCGCCCCCGGCGACCCATAGGATCCCCAGGATGAGGTACTGCTGCTGCTGCTTGCTCAGCTGCACGCTCATGCGGGCGCCTTCAGCTCCGGGGTGTATTTCATGGTCATGGAGAAGGAGGCGACGCCGGTGGCGTCCACCGAGATCGCTCCCATGACCGCCTCCTTGAACTTCGTCGAGGAGTCCAAGGTGCGCAGCCAGGCGGAGACGTCGTCTTGCGTCATCGCCTTGGCGGCCATGCTCACCTTGAGCCCGCTGCCGTCCGGGCTGGTGTTCAGGCTGCTGATCCAGACGCCCGGGGGGAAGGTCGCGACCATGTCTTCCATGAAATAGGGGTACAGCGGGCGGCCCACGAGCAGGTCCTGGATGACGCCGAGGCGGGAGCGCACGGCCGAGGCGGCCTGGTCCAGCTGCTCGACCTGCGCCACGATGGTGCGCAGGCTCTCGAGATCCTTCTTCTCCTTGGCCAGCTGGTGCTCGCGCGCGACCGCCTGGGTGTAGTGCACCAGCGAGACGAGCGCCAGCACCACCATGAACGCCGCCCCGGCGACGCCGAACTGGATGGTCCGCCGGCGCTGGAGCTCGCGGTCGAGGATCTCCTGCGGGATCAGGTTTATCTTGATCATGGCGCGGTCACTTCCAGTCCCCGTTTCGCCGCAGCGCGAGCCCCGCCGCGACGGCCATCGCGGGCAGGATCTCCTCAGGGAGGTCCGCCGCGCCGGAGAAGGACAAGGGGTTGAGCGCGGTCACCGGCACCTTGAGCTCGGTCGTCAGGTAGCGGGCGACGTTGCGGAGCTTGGCGGTCCCGCCGGCCAGGACGATGCGCGCGATGGAGCGCTCCGGGCCCTGGGAGAGGTAGAAGTCGACGGAGCGGTGGAGCTCGCTCACCAGGTCCTTCATGACCGTCGAGATCGCCTGGGAGACGCCCAGGGCGTCGCGGTTGCCCTCGCGCAGCGCCTTCTCCTTCTCCTCGGCGTCGATGAGGAGCCCGTGCTTCTTCTTCGCCTCCTCGGCCTTGGCGTAGTCGCACTGCAGCGACTTCATCACCGCCTTGGTGAAGGTGTTCCCGGAGATGAAGACGTCGCGCACCACGCGCGTGGCGCCGTTCTCGACGATGGAGAGGTTCGTGACCGTGTGGCCGAGGTTCAAGTACAGCGCGGTGCCCGGGCCCGCCCCCTCGGAGACGCGCTCGTGCACGTTCTCCAGCGCGAAGGAGTCCACGTCGATGACCGTGGGCTTGAGCCCCGCCGCCTCGAGGACGTCGACGCGGCCCTGCACTGCGTCCCGCTTGGCCGCGACCAGGACCGTCTCCATCTTGCGCTGGCCGTCCTCCAGGATCTCGGCCAGGATGTGGAAGCCGAGCTGGACGTCCTTGATGTCGAAGGGGATGAAGGGCTCGGCCTCCGTCGCCAAGGTGGCCTGGAGCTCGCCCTTCGTCAGGAGGGGGAACTTGACGTAGCGCACGATCACGGAGTTGCCGGAGATCGCGGTCGCGGCGTGCTTGCCGACGAGCCCCTTCTGGATGACGAAAGCCTTGAGCAGGTTGATGGTCTTCTGCTTGCGGTCCTCGGCCGAAGCCTCGGGCTTGGCCTCGAGGGGCAGGTAGCCCCAGGAGAGCAGCTTGCGGGCGTTTCCCTCCACGGCGAGGTGGACGACCTTCACGGCGTAGCTGCCCACGTCGACGCCGATCACGTCCTGGGGGCTGACGAAGACCCCGCCGAGGCGATCCTTGATCGCCCGGATGTCCATGCCCTTCAGCGCCGCTTTCACATCAGCCATTTAAAATGCCCGACAAAGCGACCGACACCATGGAGCTTCCTGGCTCCATGGCCACAAAAAAAGCGCCCCTTCCGCACTTTGCGGAAGCTCTCGGCGCTTTTGGCGGGGCCGCGTTACGGCCCATCCCCGCGAAGGCCTTTTTAACAGGATTGGCGCTCTTTGTCAAGTACTTGCGAATGATGCGGCTCGCCTTAAGTTCCTAAGACATATTTTGTAAAATATCAACGTGATTAAAGTCCTGTTATTCGACTTCGGCGGGACTCTGGACGCGGACGGCCTGACCTGGCCCGAGCGCTTCTTCCTTTTGTACAGCAAGGAGAGGATTCCGGGCTCCCGCGCGGAGCACGAGAACGCCTTCTACCGATCCGAGGAGGCGCTGGAAGGCCGCGCCGATCTGCGCGGCCTCGACCTCGAGGCCACGGTCCTCCTCCAGGTCCAAGGCGCGCTCGCCCGGCTCCAGGCGCCCGCGGGAGCGGCCGAGCGCGTCGCCGGCGCCTTCACCGCCTCGGCCCGCGCGGCCCTGCGGCGCAACGCCCCCATGCTCGAGCGCCTGTCCCGCCGCTTCAAGCTCGGCATCGTCTCCAACTTCTACGGGAACCTGGCCGGCGTCCTCGAGGCGGAGGGCCTCGGCCGGCTCTTCGGCGCCGTGGCCGACTCCGCCGTCGTCGGCGCGATCAAACCCGATCCCGCGATCTTCCGCCACGCCCTGCGCGCCCTGGGCGCGGAGCCGTCGGAGGCGCTCATGGTGGGCGACTCCATCAAGCGCGACATGCGCGGCGCCGAGGGCCTGTCGATGAGCCACGCCTTCCTCAGCGCCGCGGACGAGGCCTGCTGCCCCCGCGGGACGCGCATCAAGAGCCTGCTCGACCTGGAAGCCGTCTTGGAGAACGGCTTGGCCCATGCCCGCTGACGCCGGCCTGCGCCGCGCCGGCATCATCGCCGCCGGCGATGGCTCGCGCCTGCGCGGCGCGGCGCCGGATCTTCCCAAGCCGCTGGTGCGGGTCGCCGGCAAGCCCTTGGTCCACTGGGTCGTCGAGAGCCTCCGCGCCGCGGGCGCGGACTCGATCACGGTCCTGGTGAACTCCCGGGGGACCGCGGTGCCGGCCTCCTTGCGCGAGGCCTTCCCGAAGATCGCGTGGACCTTCCTCCAGCAAGACACCGCCTCCTCGTGGGAGAGCTTCCGCCTGGTCTCGCGGGCGCTCGCCCATTCCTCCGAGCGCTTCCTCATCAGCACGGTGGACTCCCTCATGCGCCCGGAGGACTGCGCCCGCTTCGCCCGCGAGGCCTTCGCGCCCCGCGGCGGCGCGGCGCCGGACGCGGCGCTCGCCCTGACCCGCTTCGTCGACGACGAGAAGCCGCTCTGGGCCGATCTGGACGAGGCCGGGCGCGTGAGCGCGCTGGGCGAGGACGCCCGCCGGCGGGAGACCGTCACGGCCGGCCTCTACGCCCTAAGCGCGGGCGTCGCCGCGGACATGCCTCCGGCGGCCGCCTACGGCAAGCTGCGCGATTTCTGGAAGGGCCTGCTCGTCTCGGGCAGGGTCGTGAGCGGCGTGGTCCTGCGCGAGGCGATCGACGTCGACCGTCCCGAGGACGTGGCGACCGCAGAGAGGGTGACCGCATGTTTCGCTGCCTAGGCATACTCCGTGAAGTCCAGAACTCCCCCAACCGGGAGACCGACGACGCCCTGATCCTCAAGGCCGTCCTCGCCCAGCTCGAGAACCTGGGGGTGCGCACGACCCTCGCCACGCCCGAGCAGTTCGACGGCATCTCCGATCTCTCCGCTTACGACCTCGCCCTGCCCATGTGCGAGTCCTATCCCCGCCTCATGCGCATCCAGGAGCTGGCCAAGAAGCCCGGGCCGATGTGGGTCAATCCCATGGAGGCGGTCTTCAACTGCTATCGGACCCGGACCACGGCGCTCCTTTCCGGCCGCGAGGACGTGCGCTTCCCGCCGACCGAGCTGCGCCGCGTCGACGAGGGCGGCGGGGCCCCTCCCCTGGACTTCCCCGCCCCGCAGGGCTGGTGGCTCAAGCGCGGCGACGTGCACAACACCTGCGACCACGACGTGGTGCGCGCCAACTCCTGGCCCGAGGCCAAGGCCATCCTCAAGGACTTCGCCCTGCGCGAGATCACCCACTACGTCGTCCAGCCCCACATCGACGGCGACCTGGTGAAGTTCTACGGCGTGGGGCCGGGCAAGTGGTTCACCTGGTTCTACCACGACCCGACCCGCGCCCGGCGCATCCCCTTCCTCCTGGACCGCCTCGCCGGCCAGGCCGCCGCCGGGGCCCGCGCCCTCGGCCTCGAGGTGTTCGGCGGCGACGCCATCATCGCCCCCGACGGCTCCGTGACCGTCATCGACTTGAACTCCTGGCCCAGCTTCGCGCTGGTGCGCCAAGAGGCCGCCGTGCAGATCTCCTGGCACCTCCAAGTCCGGCTCACCGCCGGACGCGAGGCCGGGAGCCGGAGAGTGCAATGACCGTGAAGACCCCCGAAGCCCCCGTCGCCGGCGCCGCCTCCCTCAAGCTCTTCAACGAGGAGCAGGAGTACATGACGCCCGGGCTCCAGCAGATCGCCACTTTCTCCAAGCTGGCCATGGAGAAGGGCCGCGGGGCGATCCTGACCGACGTCGACGGCAAGGAGTACATCGACTTCATCGCCGGCGTGTGCGTGGCCTCGATCGGCCACGGCCACCCCGAGTTCGCCCGCGCCCTGGCCGAGCAGGCCGCGAGCCTCTCCGTCGGCAGCTTCACCACGAAGAACCGCGTCGAGTTCCTGCGCCGCCTGACGCGCCTCACGCCCGAGGGCCTGAACAAGGTCCAGCTCTACTCCAGCGGCGCCGAGGCGGTGGAAGCCGCGCTGCGCCTGGCGCGCAGCCACACCAAGAAGTTCGAGGTGGTCTCCTTCTGGGGCGGCTTCCACGGCAAGACCGGCGGCGTGCTCGGGCTCCTGGGCTCCGACTTCAAGCACCAGCTCGGGCCGCTGGCGCCGGGCCTGTATCTTTCGCCCTACCCGAACCCCTACCGCAACCCCTTCGGCATCCAGGACGAGGGCAAGCTCTCCGCGCTCTGCCTCGAGTTCCTGCGCCAGAAGCTCAAGCACGAGACCTCCGGCGCGCTCGCCGCGATCATCCTGGAGCCGATCCAGGGCACCGCAGGCAACGTCATCCCGCCCGCCGGGTTCCTCAAGGGCTTGAAGGAGCTGGCGCGCGAGTTCGGCGCGCTGCTCATCGCCGACGAGATGATCACCGGCTTCGGGCGCACGGGCAAGTGGTTCGGCGTCCAGCACGACGGCGTCCTGCCCGACATCATGACCGTGGGCAAGGGCGTGGCCGGGGGCTTTCCGGTGAGCGGACTCATCACCACGGCCGAGATCGCCTCGGCCAAGCCCTTCGCCAACCCCTCGGGCTCGTCCTCGAGCTACGGCGGCAACCCCTTGGCCGCGGCCGCCTGCAACGCGACTTTGCGCATCCTCGAGACCGAGAACCTGGTCGAGAACTCGCGCGCGGTGGGCCAGGCGATGCTCATGCGCCTGGAGCGCCTGAAGGCGCGCTTCAACTTCATCGGCGACGTGCGCGGGCGCGGCCTCATGATCGGCATCGAGCTGGTCAAGGATCGCAAGACCCGGGAGCCCCTCTCGAAGGAGATCTGCCGCGCCATCTTCGACGCGGCCCTGCGCCGGGGCCTGATCACCATGGCCTACTCGGCCTCCATGCGCATCAACCCGCCGCTCAACATCACGGCGGCCCAAGCCGAGCGCGGCATCGACGTCCTCGAGGACGCGCTCAAGTCCGTCGCGGAAGAGTTCGGCCTCTGATGCTCGAGGGCGCGCTCGTCGGCTTCGGCCAAGTGGCCGAGAAGGCGCATCTTCCCGCCTGGTCCAAGGCGGAAGGCCTGCGCCTCTCGGCCGTGGCCGAGGCCGACCCCGCGCGCCGCGCGCTGGCGCAAAAGCTCCTCCCCGAGGCGCGGGCGTACGCGTCCTTGGAGGAGCTCCTCGCCCGGGAAAAGGGCCTGGCCTTCGCCGACATCGCCACGCCCCCGTTCCTGCACGGCAAGCAGGCCCTCGCGGGCCTCGAGGCCGGGCTCCACGTCCTCTGCGAGAAGCCGCTGACCTTGGACCGCGCCGAGCTGGAGGCCTTGAAAGCCGCGGCGGCGCGCTCCGACCGCGCCCTGTTCGCGGTGCACAACTGGAAGCACGCCCCTCTCCTCGCCAAGCTCCGCGAGCTGGCCGCCTCCGGAGCCGTCGGCCGCCTGCGCCACTTCGAGTGGCACGTCCTGCGCAATCAGCCCGCCGTCACCGCCGGAGCCAACTGGCGCACGGACGCCCGCCTGGCCGGCGGCGGCATCCTCGTCGACCACGGCTGGCACGCCGCTTACCTCTTGTGCGCGCTCCTCGGCGGGCGGCCGCGCCGCGTCGCGGGCTCGCTCAAGGCCGCCGCGGGCGCCCAGGCCGAGGACGAAGCGACGTTCTTGGGCGAATATCCGAACGGCACCGGCCTAGCGCACATGACCTGGCGCTCGCCCGAGCGCGGGCACCGCGGGGTCTTGTACGGCGAGACCGGCTCCATCGAGCTCGGCGACGACGCCCTCGTCCTCCGCGGAGCGTCCACGGAGAAGTTCGCGTTCCCGGAGGCCCTGTCCAAGGGCTCGGCGCACCCCGACTGGTTCGCGGGCTCCATCGCCGACTTCGCCGCCGCGATCGCGGACCCCGCCAAGCGCCGGGAGAACCTCGTCGAGGTCGAGGCCTGCCTGGACGTGCTCGAGGCCGTCTATGGGCGGAAAGCCCCGGTGAGCGCGTGATCACCGACGCGGTGCTCTGGGTCTCCCATCCGGCCATGATGCTGGAGCGCCTCGGCGGCATGACCGTCCTCGAGCGCCAGCTCTTCACCTTGGCCCGGGCGGGGATCACCCGCGTGTGGGTCGCGGCGCAGAAGCCGCGCGGCGGGGGCCTCGAGAAGCTGCGCATGCCGGCGGGCCTCCAGACCTTCTGGGTCGACATGGTCGGCGACTCGCCCTCCGAGTGCAAGCCGCCCTACCTGGGGATGTCCGGCGACCACGTCGTCCGCGTCGACGCCCTGCGCCAGATCCTCTCCCAGCAGCACTCCAAACCCATCTCTTTCCAGGACGAGAGCGGGCGCGGCGTGGTGCAGGTGATCGCGCGGCGCACCGACGGCTTCGTGCCGCACGAGAAGGTCCCCATGCCGCCCGGCTCCTGCCACGTGCTCCAGAACCCGCCCGACCTCGGGCCGGCCCTGCCCTGGCTCCTCAAGAGCGCGGTGAAGTCCAGCGACGGCTTCATGGCCCGCGTCTTCGACCGGCACGTCTCTTTGGCCGTGACCCGGCGCCTCCTCAACACCTCGGTGACCCCGAACTTCATGACCTTGCTCAGCACCGCGCTCGGCCTGTGCGGCGCGGCGCTCATGACCGACGGGCACCGGCCCTTCATGGTGGGCGGCGCCCTGCTCGTCTGGCTGCACACCTTGCTCGACGGCTGCGACGGGGAGATGGCGCGCCTCAAGTTCCTGGAGAGCCGCTGGGGCGGCATCCTGGACTTCTG
>DATLOS010000521.1:0-6554 GCA_035536155.1 Elusimicrobiota bacterium | reverse complement strand
CGTTGAGGGCGGCCGCCAGGTTGTAGCGCGCGAGGTCGAGCTTGGGGTCGAGCTTGAGCGCCTTTTGCCAGTCGGCCATCGCGCCGGCCCGGTCGCCCGCGGCGTCGCGCACGCGTCCGCGGCCGAGATAGGCGTCGGCGTACTCCTCGTCCTTGTGCAGGGCGTCCTCGAAGTCGCCCAGCGCGGCCCGGTCCTGGCGGGCGAGGAAGCGCGCGTTGCCGCGCGCCACGAACGTCTCGGCGTTCCGCGGGGAGCCGATGCCCAAGGCGGCCTTGGCGTCGGCGGCGGAGCCGGCCGCGTCGCCCAGGGCTCGCCGGACCTGGGCGCGCACGGAGTACGACAGCAGGAAGCCCTTGCTCTCCCCGATCGAGCGCGTGAGCGAGCTCAGCGCGTCCGGGAACTCGCCGCGCCGGTAGCGATCGAGGCCCTCCTCGTAAAGGCGGCGGGCGGCCACCTCGTTTCCCGCGCGCGCCGGCAGCGGGAAAAGCGGGAGCAGCACAGCCAGAAGAGCTGCGCTCCGGATCATGTTTGCGAACGTAGCATGCTCATATTACGGATTCATTAGCTATAGAAGTTGCGAACCCAGGCGTGCGCCTCCAGGCCGGCGAGGAGCTCCGGCGGGAAGTAGCGGCCGTCCGCCGCGGCGGCGTTGGCGTCCACGTGGGCCGCCGTGCGCATGCCGGGGATGACCGTGGACACCTGGGGAAAGCTCAGGCAGTACTTGAGCGCCGCGGCGGCGAGGCTCTCGGCCATCCCCGAGAGCGCCGCCGCGAGGGCGTCCGCGCGGCGGCAGGTCTCGGCCAGGCGCTCGCCCCCGAAGTAGTGGCTGCGGAAGTCCTCCGGCGGAAAGCGCGTGTCGGGCCGGAGCTGGCCGGTGAGCCCGCCCTCGTCGAAGGGGCAGCGCACCACCACGCCCACGCCCTTCTCCCGGCACAGCGGGAGGAGCGTCTTGGCCGCGCGCTGGTCGAAGAGGTTGAAGATGACCTGCACCGAGTCGACCAGGCCGGCGCGCACGGCCTCGAGCGCCGAGTCCGGGTCGTCCGAGTTTATGGAGACGCCGAAGAGGCCGATCTTCCCCTCCCGCTTGAGGCGCGCGATCTCCTCCAGCGTCCGCGGCCAGAGCGGGTCCTTGAGCCAGGCGTCCGTCCATACGTGGAGCTGCTGGAGGTCGAGGCGCTCGACGCGGAGGTTGCGCAGGGAGCGCTCGGTGATCTCCCGGATCCACTCGGGAGGAAAGGCGTGGGTCAGCCGGGTGCTGGCTCGCGCGGGCCACTCCATGTTCTTGGGCGGCACCTTGGTGGCGACGAAGGCGCGCGCGCCGGCCTCGCGCAGGGCTTGGGCGATGAGCCGTTCGCTGTGGCCGTGGCCGTAGGCGTGGGCGGTGTCGAAGTAGTCGACGCCGCGCTCGAGAGCGCGGCGCAGGGCGCGCAGCGACTCGGCGTCCTCGGTGCGGCCCCACATGGACTTGCCGATGCCCCAGCCTCCGAAGCCGAGCTCGCAGACGCGGGCGCCGCTCGCGCCCAGGGCGCGGCGCGCGAGGCGCGTCGCCTGCGCGCTCACTGCGACACCTTCACGCGCAGGCGGATGTCCTCCAGGATGGCGGCCACCGCCTCGCAGCGCTCCCGCGGGCCGGAGTAGACCACGGCCTGGCCCTTGGAGTGGACCTCCCAGGAGAGCTCGCGGGCCCTCGACAGCGAGCAGCGCACGGCCTTCATCAGCTGCTTCTCCACGTCGTCGAAAGTGTGGCAGTCGCAGTTGAGGAGCACGACGTTCCAGCCGTGGCTGGTCCCCTCGGAGTCGGCCGCGCGGGGCGTCTTGGCCGGCGCTTGCACGGTGAGCGTGGGCATGGGCGGGCTCAAGGATTATACTTCATATTCCAGCCGAATCCAATCTTGACAGATCAAGGTTCCGGCTTCATACTGGTGCAATATGCCGGATTCGGGGAGGTCGCCCATGTCCCGCTTTCTCGCGAGGCTGTCCCTGCTTCTGCTTTGCTGCGCGGCGCTGCCGCTCTTGTCGGCCGCCGCGCGCGCCGAAGACGGCAAGAGCGGCAACAGTTTTTCCGACGATAGGGGCAAGCCGGACGAAAGCGATGGGAAGTTCAAGGGCGGCGGGACCGACAACGGGAAGGGAAACGACGGGATGAACAGAGGCAACGACCAATTCAAGGTCCAGGGCCAGAACCAGAACCAGCAAGACGGCATCACCGGGTCGCCCGATGCGGCGACCGGCAACGCGAGCAAATCGAACAACTCCTCTTCGAACGCGAGCGCCAACGCCGTCGCGAACGCGAGCGCGAACAGCGCGGTGGCCGCGACGGCGGCCAACGGCGACAACGGCGTCCAGGCGAGCGCCAATACAGGGCCCAGCGCCACTCTCACCTCCGCGCAGACCCAGGCGGCGCCGCCGGCGCCGCCGCCGGCGTCGCAGCCTGCGCTGACGCCCCCGCCCCTTCTCTCCGAGGCCGAGGTGGCCAAGCTCTCCGCGGAAGCTTATGCGGCCTATAAGGCGACGTGGGAGGCCTTCAAGAACGCGCTCGCGGCCCAGCAGGTGACCGATCCGTCCAGCATCGACGGCCACAGCGTGGGCTGGGGGCCGGCGGGCAATCCCGAGCTCATTGCGGAGGGCACCGCGACCGGGATCGTCTCCAGGATCGCCCCCGCTCCCCGAGAACCGGGCGCTCCGCCCGCGCCGGACAACTCGCCCTATGACGGCGCGGGCATCGGCGCCGGCTGGCAGCCGTCCCAGGGAGGAGACGGCGCCGCGACGGCCGGAGGCCGGTCCTCGATCGCCTCCTTCGCCGGCATCCCGGACGCGTCGGAGCGCCCCGCCCCCGGCAGCAGCGCGGTGATCCCGGACGTCCTGCGGCGCGCCGGCGTCGTCCATGCCGAGCAGTTCGCCGCCGCCCTCAAGTCCTCGAAGACCTTCCTGGCGATGGGCGACGCGGGCCGCGCCTTGCAGGAGGCGGACCGGGCCGTGGCCGTCGATCCCCGCAGCGCCGAGGCGCAGGACGCGCGGCTCAACGCCCTGCTGGCGCTCGGGCGCCGAGGCGAGGCGATGCAGGGCGCCTCCGACGCCGCCCGCGCGGTTCCCGCGCTCGAGTCCTTCCGGAACCTGGCCTGGGCCGAGCTCAACAACGGCCGTTACAAGGACGCCCTGAACGATCTCTCCCCCATCCTCAACGGCGGACACGCCAGCGCCAAGGACTTCTTGATGGCGGCCTTCGCCTACGAGGGCCTGGGCGACCGAGGCAAGGAGATCGAGTGCCTGCGCAAGGCGGCCGAGCTCGACGAGGGCTACCGCGACGTGCTCGAGCGGGCGCTGCGCGGCGAGCGGGTCTTCGACCCGAACGCCCGCGACAACGCGCGCCTGCTGGACGGCCGCGGCGGCCTGGGCCGGCGCGCGAACCCGTGGGCCCTGGCGGCGCTTCTCGTCTCGGCCGCGGGCGCCTTGGCCGCGGCGGGCTTCGCTCTCTGGCGCCGCTACTCTCCGGAGGCCCGGCGGGCGCGCAAGGCGCAGGCCCTGTCCGAGGCGGTCCTGGGCGGCGCTCCGGGGGCCGCCGCGGCGGCCGGCTCGCCGGAAGGGCTCCTGGCGGGCAAATACGAGCTCTCCCGCGTCCTTGGACGGGGCGAGGCCGGGCAGGTCTGGGAGGCGCGCGACCGCTCCCTCGACCGCGCCGTGGCCGTGCGCCGGGTCGCGGTGCCCGAAGGCGACGCCGACGCGCGCGCGCGCTGCCTGGAGCGGGCGCAGGTCCTCGCTTCCCTGCGCCATCCCAACCTGGTCGACATCTACGAGATCCTCGAGCACCCGACCGGGGTCTACATGGTCTTCGAGCTCCTCCGGGGACAGACGCTCGCGGCGCTCCTTTCCGCTCGCGGCCGGCTCCCGTCCCGCGACGCGCTTCGCGTCGTCCAGGGCGTCGCGGCCGCGCTGGCGTGCGCGCACGAGCGCGGGCTGGCGCACGGGAACCTCTCCCCCGCCAACGTGCTGGTGACCGAGCAGGGCCTCGTCAAGGTCATGGACCTGGGCCTGGCGGGAGCCCGGCTCACCGCCGCGCGCGCGCTTCCCCGCCCGCACTGGCCGCCGGAAGGCGAATCCGCGGGGCCGCGCGGCGACGTGTTCCAGCTGGGGCTCCTGCTGCGCGAGCTCCTCACCGGCCTGCGGCCCCCGCTTCGGGCGGCGGACCCCGCGGCCGGCGCGCCGGTCGAGCTGCAGACGCTCTTGAGAGAGATGCTCGACCCGAATCCCTTGGGGCGCCCGGCGGACGCGCGGCGTCTCTTGGAGCGCCTCGGCGCGGCGGCGCAAACGGCAGCGGTCTCCTGAAGACGCGCGAATGAGAATGGAATCGGCGGCGTGCGCCTCCCTTTTTGCGGTTTTTCTGGCCGCTTCGGCGCCCGCGGCGCGGGCCGCACCCGACGAGGCGGCCGGGCTCTCGGCCCAGGACCTCTCCCGCGAGGACGCGGACCGGGCGGCCTCCGCCCTCGACAACGGCGACGCCGCGGAGGCCGCGCGCCTCGCCCAGGAGGCGATCGCGCGGCTTCCCGGCAACGCGCGGGCCCACAACCTGCTGGCGGGAGCGCTCAACCGGCAAGGGGCCTACTCGAAGGCCGAGGCCGCCGCGGTGCGCGGCATCTCCGCGGTGCCCGCGGGGCACTCGAGCGGGCTAGCGCCCCTCTATGAGAACCTGGCCTTCGCCCAGCTCCATCTGGGCAAGGCCTTCGAGGCCGGGCAGAACGCGGGCAAGGCGATCGAGTTCTCGCAGGACACGAGCGCCCGGGCGTACGCGCTGCGCGCGTTCTCCGCGGAGTCGCTCGAGGCGCAGGCCGCCGCGAAGGGGGCGCGTTCGGAGCAGGCACGCTACGCGCGCGAGAAGCTCTCGGACATCCGGCGGGCGGCGGCGATGAGCCCCGACGAGTTCGGCGAGCGGGCCGCCGCCGTGGACCGCGGCGAGCGCATCTTCGTCCAGGAGTCGCCGGGTTTCGCCGACCGATTCCCCGCCCTGGCCGCCCTCTCCGGGGCGCCCGAGGCGTGGGCGGGGCTGGCGCTCCTCCTGCTGGTCTGCTTGGGCTGCGCGGTGACGCTCTGGGCGCGCCGCGAGGAGCCGGCTCCGGTGGCGTTGCGCGCCGCGGCCCCCCTCCTGGCGCGGCCCGCCGACGGCCTGCTCGCGGGCCGCTACGAGCTGGTGCGCGTGATCGGCAAGGGAGGCATGGGCGAGGTCCTGGAGGCCAAGGACGCCAGCCTCCGGCGGACGGTCGCGATCAAGCGCATGACCGCGGCGCTCGAGGCGCTGGGGCCGCAGGCGAAGGATTACTATCTCAAGGAAGCCAAGACCTTGGCGTCGCTCCACCACCCCGCCATCGTCGACATCTACGAGGTGCTGGACCTGCCCGACGGCATGCACCTGGTCTTCGAGTTCGTCGCGGGCAAGACGGTCCAGCAGGTGCTGGTCGAGGAGAAGCGCCTGAGCCTAACTCGGGTCAAGGAGATCCTGCGCCCGGCCTGCGAGGCCCTCGAGTACGCCCACGCGCGCGGGATCGTGCACCGCGACCTGAAGCCCTCGAACATCATGCTGACCAACCAGGGCTTCGTGAAGGTCATGGACTTCGGGATCGCGCGCCGCAACGCCGAGGCGGTCCAGGCTCCGGGCCTGCCCGTCGCCGGGCCGGGAATCCTCAAGACGCAGACCATCATCGGCACGCCGGCCTACATGTCGCCCGAGGCGGTCCAAGGCGTGGTCTCCGCGGGGACCGACGTCTTCGCCCTGGGCGTGTGCCTCTACGAGATGCTGACCGGCGAGCTGCCTTTCGGGATGGAGGGGCAGGCGGCGACCGGCGTTTACGTCGCCGCGTCGCGCCTCGTCCCCGGCGTGGCTCCCGAGGCCGACGCCCTCATCGCCGCCGCGCTGCGGCCGGCGCTGGAGGAGCGCATCCCTACGGTTCGGGAGTTCCTGACGCGGCTGCAGGCCCTGCCGGAGGCTCGGGTAGGGGTCTGAGCCGCGAGCGCGCCCGCCGCCGGGACTTCCGGCGCCGGATGCGCTCTATCTCGGCCGCGCGCCGCGACGTCCCGGGCGAAAGGCGCTCCTCGACGCGGTCGACGAGCTCGCGCAGGGCGAGGAAGCGGTTCACCGTCCGGGCGCGCTCGCGGTGGCAGCGCACCATCAGCTCGAGGGGCGGGTAGCGCAGCACCACGCAGTTGGAGGTGGTGTTGACCTTCTGGCCGCCCTTGCCTCCGCCCCGGACGAACGATTCCTCGACGAGCGAGAGATCGAGGCCCAGGCGCGCGACGCGGGCTTTGAGCTCCTCCACTTTGGCAGTGGAGACGCCGAAGCTCTCGTTGAGGTTCACGGACCGGCCCACCAGGAGGTGATCCGGTCGAGGTCGAGCTTGTCGAGGCGCGCCCGCAGCCGGTAGCGCCCCTTCATCAAGACGACGTCCGCGAGGCGGGCTTCGTCCACGCTCAGGTCGAAGTCGGCCTTTTCCGGCGAGAGGACGGCGTTGGGCACGAGGAACTTGGGGGATTCTTTCGCGCCGCCGCCTTCCGCGTGCAGCCTCCCC
>DATLOS010000520.1:0-8989 GCA_035536155.1 Elusimicrobiota bacterium | reverse complement strand
TCTCGAAGCTCAGGTTCTTGGTCAGGCCCGCCTCCTCGGCGCGCTTGCGCGCGGTCCCGACGGACGGGGCGTGGTAGTCGAAGCCGACGAAGGACGAGCGAGGGAAGGCCTGGGCCATCAGGATGGTGGAGGACCCGTGGCCGCAGCCCACGTCCGCGACCCGCGCGCCCTTTTTCAGCTTGGCCTCGACGCCGTCCAGGGCCGGGATCCAATTCGTCACCAGGTTGGCGATGTAGTTGGGGCGGAAGAAGCGCTCCGTGCCCTCGAAGAGGATCGGGTCGTGCTCGCCCCAGTCCAGCCCGCCGCCGCTGACGAAGTTCTCGGCGATGCGCGGCTCGGCGCGGAAGACGGCGGCGATGACCTGGAAGGCGCCGGGCAGGAACGCCGGGCTGTTCTCATCGGCCAGCGCCGCGGCCTGCTCCGGGGGCAGGGCGTACTGGCGCGTGCGGGGGTCGTAGACCACGTAGCCGCCGGCCGCCTGGTTGTCGAGCCACTCGCGCACGTAGCGCTCGGTCGTCCCGGTGAGCCGGGCCAAGTCGGCGGACGAGACCGGCCCGCTCTTGGCCATGGCCTTGTAGAGCCCGAGCTTGTCCCCGATGTGGACCATGGCGGCGCTCAGGGCGGCCCCCATGTCGCCGACGGCGCGGCCGAGGAAGTCCTGGAGCTTCTTCTCGTCGATGCGGGCGGGCTTCTTGGCGATGGCGGGCATGGGGCCTCCGGGCGTCGTGGTTGGCCGACGCGGGTCACGGTAGCATTTGGCCGCGCCGGCGCGGGTAACGATCTCTTGACAACTGTACAAATGTACAGTAAGCTTCCGGCATGGCTCCCAGCGGTCTCCAGGCGCGGATTCTCGAGTTCATCTCCGAGCGGCTGCGCGCCCGCTCCGCGCCGCCGACCCTGCGCGAGATCGCCGCGCGCTTCGGCTTGCCCGCGGCGAGCTCCGCGGCCCATCACGTGCGCAAGCTCGAGGAGGCCGGCCTGCTCAAGCGCCGCGCCGGCGTCAGCCGGGGGCTCGCTCCCGCCCAAGACCCCTTTCTCCTGCCCATCCTGGGGCGGGCGGCGGCGGGCAGCGGCGTGATCGCCCAGGAGGACGCGGAGGGCTCCCTCGAGGTGGGCGGCGAGCTCGCGCGCGGCGCCGAGTACCTGCTGCGGATCAAGGGCGACAGCATGGTCGGCGCCGGGATCATGGAGGGGGACCTGGTCCAGGTGCGGCGGCAGGAGCACGCGCAGGACGGCGAGATCGTGGTCGCGCTGGTCGGGGAGGAAGCCGTGGTCAAGCGCCTGCGCCGCGGCGCGGGCGGAGCGGAGCTCCGCTCCGAGAACCCGGCCTACGCCCCGATCTCGGGCGAATTCCGGATTTTAGGGAAAGTGGTCGGCCTGATACGCCGATACGGGGGGTGAGCATGTCCTTAGCCGCGCTGGAAGCCGGGTCGGTGGAGATGGGTTGGCACGCGCCGCGGGCCGCGCAGTCGGCGGCCCTGCGGCAGGCGCTGCCTTGGATGGCGCCCGCGGGGCCGGGCCTGTACGCGGCCGTGGGCGGTCGGGGCCTGTCGGGCTGGGCCCTGCGCGCGTTAGCGCCCGCGCTGGCCGAGGGCGTCGCGGTCCACTGGATCGACGCGGGCAACCGTTTCGACGAGCGCGGGCTCGACTTCCCGTCGCGCGTCCGGCTGACGCGCCCCCGGGACGCGCACGAGCTGGAGTCCTTCGTCTGCGCCCAGCTGCCCGAGATCTGGAGAGGCGAGCTGCTGGTGCTCGCCGATCCGTTTTTTCCGCTGTCCGACGCGGAGCTGCCGGAGAGCGACGCGCAGCGCGTGTTCAGCCGCCTGCTGCAGGCGGCCCGGGCCGTGCCCGCGCCCTGGCTGGTCCTGGCCATGCCCCGGCCCTGCCCGCCTCCGCGCGAGCGCATGATGTCGCGCCTCCTGCATTCGGCGCGGCGCGTGGCGACGCCCGGAGCCGGGCTCGGCTAGGCGCTAGTCGTCGCGGCGGCGCTCGAACGCCAGCGCCGCGCGATTGATCAGGTTGCCCAAGCCGGCGAGGGCCAGGATCAGCGCGAGCGGCGCGAAGAGTCCCATCCCCAGGAGCATCCGGAACTCGACGTCGGCGCCGAATCCCAGCTGCCGGCGCAAGGCGAGGACGGCGAGCCAGCCCGCGCCGCCCACGACGCCGAGGATCGGCCAGACGATCCCGTCGAAGCGGCGGATCGAGCGCAGGCGCGCCTCGAAGTCCTTGAGGCCGGCCTCGGAGGACTCCGAGGCCTCGGGCCCGGCGGGCGGCTTCGCGCCGGCTGCGGTGATGTCGGTGGAGGGCTCGGCCGCTCCCGGGGGAAGCCCGGCGCGGATGCCCGTCTCGGGCGCGGGCGGGGCGTCGGCGCGCGCGTTCGCCGCACCTGTACGGGGTGAGGAGGGGGACCGCGCGGCGACGATCGCGAGGATCAAGACCGCGACCGCCGCGACGCCGAGGAAGCCGGCGTAGAGCCATGCGGTGGGGATGAACGCGAGCAGCCCGCCCGCGGCGAGGAGGCCTCCGCCCGCGGCGGCCAGCGCCCGGGGCGGCGCCGCCGTCCGGACGTCGGCCGCGCGGCCGGCGCGCGCCGGCTCGAGCCCGCTCCGCCTCGGGGCGGACGTCTCGGTCCAAGCCGGCGCGGGCGCGTCGCCGCGCGGGCGGGCCGAGCCGTCATAGAGGAGGTCGGCCGCCTGGGCGTCCGCGGCCTCTCCGCGGCCGCGAGACAGCGCCTGGACCTGCGGGTTCGACGCGAGAGAGCGGACCGCCAGAGCCGGCGCGGCCATGCTCGCGCCGGTCTCGTCGTCGGACGCCGCGTCCGGGCGCCGGTCCGCCGCTTGTGAGGCGCGCTTCGGCTGGGCCGGGATCTTGTCGGGCTTCGCGAGCGCTTCCGCCGTCGAGGCGGCGTCCATCGGCGCGGCGACCTGAACCGGAGTTTCGAGGGAAAGAGCGGCCGCGGTCGGCTCGACCGCCGGGGCTTGGGGCGCGACGTCCAGGGCGCCGCCGAGAGAGCTCGCGTCCAGCCCGAGCGCGCCCTCGCCCGGGGCACCGGTGAGCGGGGCGGCCGTCGACGGGACCGCGAGGGCGCCGCGAGCTCCCCCGGAGGAGCGGATGCCGTACGAGCCGGCGAGGGCCGGCAGGGCGAGGAAGGAGCAGAGAGCGGAGAGCGCTAAATCTTTCATGTCTGGCATTATACCGGAGGCTTTGGGCGGGCGCCTGAGCACAGCGGGGCAGCGCGGCCTGGGACCGGAGTCCCCCGTTCTCGGAGGCTCAGGCCGCGGCCGGGCGGCGCTTGTCGAGCTCGCGCTGGCGCAGGACGCGCTTGAGGGTCTTCTGCAGCGCGTTCTTGGGCAGGGAGTCCACGATCTCCACCTCGCGCGGGCGCTTGTAGGGATCGAAGTTCTCCCGGCAGAAGCGCAGGAGCGCGGCCTGGTCGAAGGCGGCGCCCTTCTTGAGGACCACGAAGGCCTTGATCCACTCGTCCTGGGTCTCGTCCGGGACGCCGATCACCGCGGCTTCCTGGATGAGGGGGCAGGCCAGCAAGGTCTTCTCCACCTGGGCGGAGAAGACCTTCAGGCCCTTCACGATGATCATGTCCTTCACGCGGTCGCGGATGTGGAGGTAGCCCTCGGCGTCGATGAGGCCGATGTCCCCGGTCCGGAGCCAGCCGTCGGGCGAGAGGATCTCGCGGGTGGCGGCCTCGTCCTTGAGGTAGCCCTTCATGACGTTGGGGCCCTTCACGAATATCTCGCCTTCCTCGTCCCGGCCCAGCTCCCGGCCGTTTTCGTCGAGCACCCGGAGGCTGACGCCGGGGATCGCGGGGCCGACCGAGCCTACCTTCGAGGCGCCCGGCGGGGTGATGGCGGCCACGGGCGAGGTCTCGGTGAGGCCGTAGCCCTCCACGATCTCCAGGCCGAAGGCGTCCATGAAATCGGCGTGGACCTGCGGGCTGAGCGGCGCCCCGCCGGAGATGCACAGGCGCACGCCGTGGAAGCAGCCCTCGGCGAGGATCAGGCCGCGGTAGCCCGCGGCGGCGCTGGCCAGGAGGACGTAGAGCTGGGGGACCATGGCCACGACCGTGGCGCCGCGGCGGCCGACCTGCGCGAGCCAGGGGTCGGGCGGGGCGACCGCGGGGACGGCGATCACCGTCGCGCCGAGCCGGAGCGGGGTCAGCACGCACACCGTCCAGGCGAAGGTGTGGAACATGGGCAGGACCGCGAGCACCGCGTCCTCGGCGCTCATGAGCAGCGCCTCGGCCGTGCCCGCGCAGTTCGAGACGAGGTTGGCGTGCGTGAGCATCACGCCCTTGGGGTTGCCGGTCGTCCCCGACGTGTAGAGGATCATGGCGGTCTCGTCGGGCCCGCCCCGCGGCGCCTCCGCGGAGGGCGCCGCGGCCTCGACGAAGGGCCAAAAGGGCTCGGTGCCCTCGCCGCCGTCGGTGCTCCACACCCGCGCCAGCGCCGGCAGGGAGGCCTTCGCCTTGAAGAGGCCGGGGAGGAACTCCTTCTGCGTCACCGCGCCGCGGGCGCCGCAGTGGCCGAGGATGTAGCCCAGCTCGGCGGCGTTCTGGATCATGAAGTTGACCGGCACCGCGACGGCGCCGATGCGGATCAGGCCGAAGTAGGCGACGACGAACGCCGGGTCGTTGCGATGGAGGATGGCGACGCAGTCGCCGGGGCCGATCCCCGCCGCCGCGAAAGCCGCGGCCGCCCGCCGGATCTTCTCGGCCAGCCGGGCGTAGGTCAGCTCCGCGTCCCGGCCGTCGGGGCCGGGATAAGCGAGGGCGACGCGCCCGGCGTGGCGCTCCGCGGCCCGGTCGAGGTCGAGGCTCAGGTTCATCGTCCGCATGTTAGAAAAATGACGGCGCGGCGAGCGCGGACCAAGGTCCCGGAAGCGGGCTGGTCTTTCGGCCTAGCGCTTCCCCGCCAGAAGCTCTAGGGCGGCCGCGGTCATCGCGGGCACGCTCACCCGCAGGGCGGCCTCGGGCGCGGGGGCGAACAGCGAGGAGTGCAGCGGCGGCAGCGGCGCGCCGGTCTCCTTGGCCTGGGCGAAGGTCTTGGGATCGACGGCGCCGATCCAGAACATGGCCGACGGGATGGCGTGGTCCAAGGAGTAGCGGCTGAAGTCCTCGCCGCCCATGTGGGCGTCGGTCTCCTGGACGTTCTCGGCGCCGATCTGGCTCGCGAAGACCGGGAGCAGGCGCTTCATCAGCGCCGGGTCGTTGTAGGTCGAGGGCGTGGGCTCCTCGGTCCGCGAGAGGACGGGATACATGGACTCGGGCAGGCCGGCCGAGGCCGCTTGGCCGTTCGCCACGCGCTGGATGGCGGCGAGGAGCTTGGTCCGCAGCTCTTCTTTAAAGGTGCGCAAAGTGATCTGGAGGCGGACCTCGTTCGGGATCAGGTTCGCGCGCGTGCCGCCGTGGATGGAGCCCACGGTCAGGACGGCGGCCTCCAGCGCGGGGACCTCGCGGCTCACCACGGTCTGGAGCGCCAGGACGATCTGCGCGGCGAGGACGATCGGGTCCTTCGCGTTCTGGGGCCAGGCCCCGTGTCCGCCCTTGCCCTTGACCAGGAGCTCGAGGGTGTCGATGCTGGCCAGGGCGTAGCCCGGCTTGTAGCCGATCTGGCCGGCGGGCTGCTCCGGCGTGTCGTGCAGGGCGAAGAGGAAGTCGGGCTTGGGGAACTTCGCGTAGAGCCCGCCGTCGAGCATCGCCTTGGCTCCGTCGCCGAACTCCTCGGCGGGCTGGGCCACGAGGACGAGCGTGCCCTTCCAGCGCTCCTTGAGCTTGGCCAGGACGCGCGCCGCGCCGATCAAGGTCGTGGTGTGCAGGTCGTGTCCGCAGGCGTGCATCACCGGCACGGTCTCGCCGCTCAAGTCCTTGGCGCGGACCGCGCTCGCGTAGGGCAGGCCGGTCTTCTCCTCGACCGGGAGCGCGTCCATGTCGGCGCGCAGGAGCACGGTCGGTCCGGCGCCGTTCTTCATCACCGCGACCACGCCGTAGGCGGTCCGGCCGGGGATCCGGTAGTCGCCGAAGGGGTAGGCGACCCGGTAGCCCGCGGCGGCGAGCTCCTTGGCGACGAAGGCGGAGGTCTTCGCCTCCCGGGTGGAGAGCTCGGGGCTGGCGTGCAGGCGCTTGTACATCGCGACCAAGGACGGGAGCTCGGCGGAGGCCAGCGCGGCCGGGGACTCCTGCGCGCGGGCGGAGGACGCGGCGAGCAGGGCGAGCACGACGGGGAAAAGGGCTCGGTTCATCCCCGGATTTTAGGTAAATCTACGGTAAACAATCTGGGCCCTAGGACCTGAAAAATAAAAGGACCTTTGACACCTGCGCAAGGTCCGAGGACCTAGTACCAAGTAGGTCATATGGTACCTGGCGGGGTAGGACTTTTGGTGGTTCGGCGCACAGGAGGCGGAATGATGACGAGGATGGGGAGAGTCGCGAGAGTCGCGGCGGCGGCGGCGTGGGCGTGGGGGGCGGCCGGGCCCTCCGTGTCGTGGGGAGACGAGTTCGCGGCGTCGTTGTCGGGGCTCCAGCAGGCCATCCGGGCCTCGGCCGCGAACATGGGCGTGGGCGCGTTCACGGCGGCCCCAGGCGAGGTGCAGGCGCCGGTCCCGGGCGGACGCCGGGCGGACCGGGAGGACAGGCGCAACAACCGGATCTACGAGATGGCGGCCCGCTCGACCCTGATCATCAGCGCGGGCAACGCGGTCGGCTCGGGCTTCATCGTCGATCCCTCGGGCCTGGTGATGACCAACGCCCACGTGATCAGCGGCGACCCGGCCCACGTGACGGTCACCTTGCCGGACGGAACGCAGCGCCCGGCGACGGTCATGGCGGCCGCCCCGGGTCGCGACATCGCGATCCTGCGCATCGACGGCGCGCGGCGGGACTGGCCGGCGCTGCCCTTCGGGGACTCGGCGCGGATGGTGCCCGGCTTCCGGGTCTACGCGATGGGCAACCCCACGAACCTGGGGATCTCCTTCGCGCAGGGCATGATCAGCCGGCCCAACCAGGACCGCTTCACCCCCTGGCTCGACCACATCCAGAGCGACCTGCAGATCCACCCGGGCAACTCCGGCGGGCCGCTGCTCGACAACCGGGGCCGCGTGGTGGGCATGAACTCGATGATCACGGGGATGGGCGGGCGCTTGGCGGTCTCGATCGGGGCCAACGACCTGCAGACCGCGCTCTCGGAGTTCCGCCGCGACGGCGCCTTGGTCGACGGGGACCTCGGCGCGACGCTGGCCTCCGTGCCCGACGGCCCGCCGTTCGTGACCGCGGTGGGCGGGGCGCGGGCCCGCGAGGCGGGGATGCGGATCGGCGACACGCCTCTTAAGGTAGGGGGCGACGACGTGACCGCGACCGGCTCCGACGCCTCCCGCGGCGTGCGGCGCGCCTTCGCGCGCAAGCGGCCGGGCGAGACGGTGGAGGTGCAGGTGCGGCGCTCGATCGCGGCGACCGTGGTGCTGCACGGCACGACGCCGGGCGCGGCGGACACCACGGCGGCGGTGCACATCATCAACGCGTCGGGCGTCGCCTACCTGCCGCCCGCGGCCAGCAACCGCCCCATCCTCATGGCGGCGTCCTTCGGCCAGGAGATCAAGATCAAGGTCGGGGAGGACGAATACCCGGCCGAGCTCCTGCAGGCGGCCAACACCGGGATGGCGATCCTGAAGATCAAGGAGGACTCGGGCTGGACCGGGACGTTCCAGACCGACAACCTCAAGGTCCGGGTGGAGCGCTACGCGATGGACCTGACCCGCCCGAGCTCGGAGGAGTAGGGCTTCCGCGGCGAAAGCGGCCGGCCGGGCCTTCGGGCCCGGCCGGCTTCTTTTTTATGGGCGCGCGGCGAGCTGGAAGGCCGCGCGCAGGTTCCGGCGGGCCTCCGCGGCCACCGCGGGGTCGGGGTCCTCCAATGCCACGCGCAGCGCGGAGCGGACCTCGTTGCGGTCCGGGTAGTCGGACAGGCGGGACGCGGCGAGCAGGCGCTCGGTCGGCGTGCCGGTCCGCAGGAGGCCGACGTTGCGCCGCAGCGTCAGCTCTCCCAGCCATTTTCCCACGGGATTGTTGTCCAGCTGATAGACCGCCAGCCGGAACCCGACGAGCGCGGTGATTCCCAGCGCGGCCGCGGTGAGGATCCTCTTCTTGTTCATGCCACTAGTATCGCGGGAGGGCCGGCGGGAATCAACGTGTAAAAGGTCACAGCGCTTGCCCGCGCGCGCGGGGACGACTATACTGCCCGCATGAGCGACGCGATCTCCTGCCCCAAATGCCCGCAGTCCCAGCTGGCCGCGGTGGATTCCGGCCTGGGCTTCCAGGTCGACGAGTGCCCGGACTGCAAGGGCCGCTGGTACGACCTGGGGGAGCTGGGCAAGGTCGTGGCGAAGCCGGGAAAGTTCGCCGAGGCGCTCGACGCGGGGCTCCTCAAGCCGCGCCCCGGCGCCGCGGAATGTCCGCGCTGCGGCGTCCGCATGGAGAACGGCGGCCTGACGCACGAGCTCCTGCGCGTGGACATGTGCCAGGCCTGCGGCGGGATCTGGCTGGACCAAGGCGAGCTGCGGATCATCGACAAGCTCCTGGCCTAGCGTCCCCCGGTCCCGGGGGCTACACTGGGAACGGATGCAGCCGGCGCCGCTCCTCGCCCTGGCCCTGATCGCCTCCGCGGCCTCCTCCCCCGAAGAGCCGCTTGCCCCCTGCGTGCGCCGCCTTCCCGACGGCTGGCGCGAGCCGGCCACCCTGCCCGCCTTGCTCGAGTGCCAGAGCCGCTGGCGCGCCGAGTACTCGGCCGCCTGGCAGGCGCGCGCCGGCTCGCCGCCGCCGGCCGAGCGCCTGGACAAGCTCGACGGCTTCCAGCGAGGAGAGGTTCGCGAGTATCTCGCCCGCCACCCCGATCGCGCCGCCACGGACGACGCGCCGGCGGCCGCCGCGGCCCGGCCGGAGCCGGCCGCGCGCGCTCCCGTGGTCCGCGCGAACGCGGGTATCCGCTGT
>DATLOS010000519.1:0-4521 GCA_035536155.1 Elusimicrobiota bacterium | reverse complement strand
ACCTGCTTTCCTACGCTCGCGCCGGCGCCCAGGGGAAGCCCCTCGAGCCGACGGACTGCGCGCCGATCGTCCGCGAGCTCCTGGCCGACGCGCAGGACGAGATGCGGCGCGTCGGCGCGGAGGCCGTGGTGGACGAGCTGCCCGTCGTCCTGGGCGACGCCGGGCAGCTGCGGCAGGTCTTCCAGAACCTGATCGGAAACGCGCTCAAGTTCCGCGGGGAGGAGCCGCCCCGCATCCGCGTGAGCTGCGAGCGCCGCGAGGACTGGTGGCAGATCTGCGTGCGCGACAACGGGATCGGCATCGACCCGCGCTACCGGGAGCGAATCTTCGAGATGTTCAAGCGGCTCCACTCCCGGGACAAGTACCCGGGAACCGGCATCGGCCTGGCCATCTGCAAGAAGATCGTCGAGCGCCACGGCGGGCGGATCTGGGTGGAGCCGGCCCCCGGTGAAGGGGCGGTGTTTTGCTTCACGCTGCGCGCCGCGGACGGCGGCAAATAGGAGGGTACCCATGAACGAAACCGGCGTCGGGAAAGCCATCGAGATACTCTTGATCGAGGACGACAAGGAGGACGTGCTGCTCACTCGGGAGGCGCTCAAGGCGGGAAAGGTGAACAACTTCCTCCACGTCGTGGAGGACGGCGAGCAGGCCTTGGACTTCCTCCGCCGCGGCGGCCGCTACGCCGACGCTCCGAGCCCGGACCTCATCCTCCTCGATCTCAATCTTCCGGGCATGAGCGGGCGGGAGATACTCGTGGAGATCAAGAAAGACCCCGCGCTCCGGGTGATACCGGTCGTCATCCTCACGACTTCCGACGCGGACGACGACATCCTGGAGAGCTATAAGCGCCACGCCAACTGCTACATCCACAAGCCGGTCGACTTGAAGCAGTTCATGCACGTGGTCGGGCAGGTCAAGGAGTTCTGGCTGAGCATCGTGAAGCTGCCTCCGAAATAATGGTTCAATCGGCGGGTGGACGCGGGAGCATTTCAGCTCATTTGGCTCTCGGCCATGCTGCACGCGGGCTGGAATCTGGCCGCTCGCCGGGCCTTCGGCGACTTCGGCGCCGTTTGGTGGGGCCTGGCTTTGGCCGGGACCGCCGCGCTGGCGGGCGCGGCGGCGCTCGGCCAGTTTCCGGGCAGGCCGTCCGTTCCTTTCTTCCTGGCCTCGGGCGTGTTCAACGCCGTCTATTTCGCGGCGCTGTCGAGCGCCTATTCCGGCGGCGAGCTGGCCCTGGTCTATCCGGTGGCTCGCGGGACCGGCGTGGCCCTGGCCGCGTTGGGCGCGGTCGTCTTTTTGGGAGAGCGTTTCGCCCCGACCGGCGCCCTCGGCATCCTCTGCGTTTGCCTGGGCGTCGCGGCCTTGGCTTTGGGCGCGGGGCGTTTCGGCCGCTCGACAGCCGCGGCGCTGGTCTGCGGGGCGGCCACCGCGGGCTACTCGGTCTCGGATAAGCTGGGCTCGACCCGCTCCCACGCCTTGCCTTATCTCGGCGCCCAATACGTCGTGGCGGCGGTCCTTCTGGCGCCGTGGCTGCGGGCGAGGGGCAAGCCCCTTCACGACTCCTTGCTGCGCCATCCTCGCGCCGTGGCCTGGGTGGGGTTCGGCTCCATGGCGGCGTATCTTTTGGTCCTGCTCGCCTACCGCCGGGCTCCGCTGGGCTACGTCGCCGCCTCCCGCGAGATCTCGCTCGTCTTCGGCGCCTTGGGCGGCTGGCTCATGCTCCGCGAGCCCGTCCCGCCGCGGCGGGCGGCGTCCTTGGCGATGGTTCTCGCCGGCATCGTGCTCATCCATTTGTCCTGATACAATAGAGATATGGATATCGAGAAAGTCCGAGCGGTGCTGAAGGCGCATCGCCAGCCGGACTTCCGCCTCAAGCAGGTGTGCAAGGCGGTGTACCAGGACGGGGTCTCCTCGTACCACGAGATCACCACGCTGCCCGCGCCCATCCGCGAGGCGCTGGAGAAGGAGGCGCCGATCTCCAGCGTGCGCGAGGTCTCGGTGGCGGTGGCCGGCGACGGGCGGGCCCACAAGGCCGTGCTCGAGCTCAAGGACGGGCGCGAGATCGAGTCGGTGCTCCTCAAGCCGGTTCCCGGAGACGCCTGGAGCTGCTGCATCTCCTCCCAGGTCGGCTGCGCGATGGGCTGCACTTTCTGCGCGACCGGCTTGATGGGCCTGGAGCGCAGCCTTACGTCCGAGGAGATCGCCGATCAGGTCTTCTTCTGGCGCCGCTACCTGCGCGTGGGCCGCGCTCGCGGGCGCCTGACCAACGTCGTCTACATGGGCATGGGCGAGCCCTTCCACTGCTATGACGCGGTGGCGGAGAGCCTGCGCGTCCTCACGGACCCCGAGCGGGGCGGCCTCGCCGACCGGCACATCTCGGTCTCGACCGTCGGCATCCTCACGGGGATCAAGCGCTTCACCGAGGAGTTCCCGCAGGTGAACCTGGCGCTGTCCTTGCACTCCGCGGACAACGTCGTGCGGGACAAGATTGTCCCCGCCAACCGCGCCTTCCCCTTGAAGGAGCTGGCCAAGGCCCTGCGCGAGGCCCTGGAGCGCAACGGCCGCAAGATCTTCCTGGAGTACGTCCTGCTCGAGGGGGAGAACGACGGCCCCGAGCAGGCGAAGCAGCTGGCGGGCTTCGTGCGCTCCGTCGGCCGCCCCGATCTCCTCCACGTCAACCTCATCGTCTGGAACCCCACGGACACTCCGCATCGCCCCTCCACGCGCGAGGCGGCGGGGGCCTTCCGCGACGCGCTGCGCGAGGCCGGGGTGGCCGTGACCATCCGCAGGAACCTCGGCACGGACATTCAAGGCGCCTGCGGGCAGCTGATCCGGGCCGAGCGGCCGCGGTAAAAAAGGAAAGGGGGCGCCCGGGAGGAGGTGGTGGTTTCCGGGCGCCCCCGCATGCTCAGGCTGAGGCTCTGTTGTCGTGCTCGGTGCGCCTAGCTGTTGACCGTCTTGCCAAGTCTAGCCGCGAAGCGTGGCGGAAATATGTCGGCCCCGTTAAAAAGTTGTGAACCGCTCCGCCCCGCCTTATAATAGGTGACGGCCATGACCGACGACGCGGCTTACCGCATCCTCGAGGTGGCGCCGGACGCCGGCTCCAAGGGCGTTCAGGCCGCCTACCGCCGAAAGGCCCTCGAGCTCCACCCGGACCGCGCGGGCTCGGCCCAGCAGTCGGAGAGCTTCTACCGGCGGTTCCTCGAGGTGCGGGACGCCTACGAGCACTTGCGCCGCGCCGGCTTTCCCGCTCCTCAGGCGCCTCCGCCGGAGCCCGAGGAAGCCGCGCCGGAGATGCCGACCAACTGGGAGGGCTGGGTCGCGGCGCGCAAGTTCGGCCCCCAAGGGACGCCGCTCAAGGTCACCGCGCTCGAGAAGCTCGGCTTCGAGTTCCACTTCGACATGGGCTCGGTGATGCTCTGGGGCGCCTTGATCCCGGGCGGCGCCTACGTCCTCGTCAAATTCGTGAAGTTCATGCTCGCCGCCGTCCGCGGGCCGGAGTAACCCGGCCGCGCGTTCAGGCGGTCGGAGCGGCGGGCTTCCGGCGGCGGCGCCGCCGGCGGCGGCCCTTCGCCTCGGGAAGAGGCGCGGCGAGAAGCTCCAGCAGGTCCTTGCCGTAGAGCTCCCGCTTGTAGTCGCTCAGATGGCTCAGCCATTGCGCGGAGTCGGGCGACTCCTTGGGCGCCTGGGCGAGGAGCCGGACCTCCTCGGTGGAGAGGATGACGACCGGGTTCACGCCGCGCTTCTCGCCTTGGGCCTTGCGCCAGGCGCGCAGGGCCTCGTAGCGGCGCAGGGTCTCGTTGTCGTGGCGCTGGCCGGCGGGCCGCTCCGGCGGCTTCTCGATAGGCGCCGCCGCGAGCCCGCGGCGGACCTGGTCGAGGAGGCCGCCGCCGTAGCGGGAGAGGATGTAGGGGCTCATGCCCTTCACGGCCTTGAGCGCGGCTCCGTCGGCGGGCAGGGCCTCGGCGATCCGGACCAGCAAGTCCTCGGGCATCACGCGGAAAGGCGCGCGGTCGTTCTCCGCGGCGGTCTTTTCGCGGTAGAGATATAAGGCGCGAAGCACCGCGCGGGCCTGCGCGCTGAGCAGACGCGCGCCGGGCAGGCGCCAGAAATCGTCCGGGTCGAAGGCGCGCGGGGAGGGCTCGATCCGGGTGATGCGCGCGAACTCCTCGCGCGCCTCCTCGAGGAGCTTCCGCTCGGCGAGCTCCTCGCGGAGCTTGTCGCGCAGGCGGAAGAGGAAGTGGGTGTCCATGCGCGCGTAGTCGATGTGCTCCCAGGTGAGCGGGCGCTTGCCCCAGTCGGAGCGCTGGAGCTTCTTCGACAGCGTCACCCCGAAGTGCTGCTCGATGAGGGGGGCGAGGCCGAGCTTGCTCGAGCCCAGGGTGCGCGCGGCGACCATGGTGTCGAAGATGTTGTTCACCTCGAAGCCGTAGTCGCGCTTGAGGCAGAGGATGTCGTATTCCCCCGCGTGGAACACCTTCTCGATGGCGGGGTCCCGGAAGAAAGGGCTCAGGGGCGACA
>DATLOS010000518.1:0-4464 GCA_035536155.1 Elusimicrobiota bacterium | reverse complement strand
CCGTAGTAGCTCCGCACACCCGATTGATGACCGTTCTGAGCATTTCCTCAGTCATGTTCATCAAATCGTTGTAATCCCCGTATGCCTGGTACAGCTCCAGGCTGGTGAACTCCGGGTTGTGGCGAGGGCTGGTGCCCTCATTGCGGAAGATTCGGCCGATCTCGTAGACCCGCTCGAAGCCGCCGATGATGAGCTTCTTGAGATAGAGCTCGGTGGCGATGCGCAGCACGAGGTCCGCGTCGAGAGCGTTGTGGTGCGTGTTGAACGGCCGGGCCGAGGCGCCGCCCGCCTGGTGGAGGAGGATCGGAGTCTCCACCTCCAGGAACCCCAGCTCGCCGAAGGTCTTGCGCACCGAGGCCACGATCGCGGAGCGGGCGCGGAAGATCTCGCGCGCTTCGGCGTTGGCGATGAGGTCCAGATGCCGGTGGCGATAGCGGGTGTCGGTGTCGGTGAGCCCGTGCCACTTCTCCGGGATCGGGCGCAGCGACTTCGCCAGGACGGTCAAGGTCTTGGCCTCGACCGTGGTCTCGCCGGTCTTGGTCTTGAACACCTGCCCGCAGACGCCCACGAAGTCGCCCAAGTGGAGGCCTTTCTTGAAGACGTCGTAGGCGGCCTCGCCGAGGAGGTCCTTCTTCAAATAGAGCTGGAGCTTGGCGCTGCCGTCCTGGATGTGGGCGAAGGAGGCCTTGCCCATCTCGCGGATCTGGACCAAGCGCCCGGCCACGCGCACTTCGCCGTCGACGCGCTCCATGGGCTGGAGGCCCTCGCCCTTCGCCAGGGCCTGCGCGGCGGTGTGCGCGCGCTCCCAGCGGTGGGGATAGAGCTCGACGCCGCGCTCGCGCAATTCGCGGGCTTTCTTGAGCCGTTCCTCGAGGAGATCGTCCATGTTCAGGCCTTCTTCTTGCCCGAAAGGATGCCCGCGATGAGCTCCTTGAGCATCTTCGGATCGAAGGGTTTCTGCACGTAGGCGGCCACGTTGGGCGCCATCTCGAAGAGGTCGCGCATCTTCTGGCCCTTCGCGGTGAGGACCAGGATGGGGATGGCTTTCGTCCGCGGGTCGCGCTGGAGGATGCCGTTCAAGGCGTAGCCGTCCATGACCGGCATCATGATGTCGAGGATGATGAGGTCGGGGGACGGGGTCTCCTTGGTCGGCTCGAGGCCCAGGACCTCGAGGGCGATCTTGCCGTTGCCCGCCTCGGAGATGCGATGGCCCTCCTTCTCCAGCACGAAGCGCAGGAGGATGACGATCTCGGGCTCGTCGTCGACGATCAGGATCGATGCCATCTCAGGACTTGGGCCGGACGGCCTCGGCGACCATCTTCTGGAGCGCGGCGGGGTCGAAAGGCTTCTCCAGATAGCCGGCGACGTTGGGGCAGGAGCTGAAGAGGTCGCGCATCTGGCCCTTCGCGGTGAGGATGACGACCGGAATCCCCTTCGTCCGATCCTCTTCCGCCAGCCGGCGGGCGACCGTGTAGCCGTCGACGTTGGGCATCATGACGTCCAGGACGATCGCGTCCGGGCGGGCTGCGCCGGGGCGCGGGGGCTCCAGGCCGAGGCGGGACAGGACCTGGGCGCCGTCCATCGCTTCCTCGACGGAGTAACCGGTCTTCTCGAAGAGGATGCGCAGGAGGTTGACCACGTCCGGATCGTCGTCGACGACCAGGATGGACGCCATGCTCAGTTCTTCTTCGCCTGGAGGGTCTTGGCGACGACGTCGCGCAAAGTGGCGGGGTCGAAGGGCTTCTGCATGTACTCGGCGATGTTGGCGCAGAAGCCGAAGAGGTCGCGCATGCCGCCCTTGGCCGTGAGGATGATGATGGGGATGCCCTTGGTCCGGTCCTCGTCGGCCAGGCGGCGGGCGACGGTGTAGCCGTCCGCGCCGGGCATCATGACGTCGAGGACGATGAGGTCCGGCCGCGCGGCCGGCCGGGCCGGCCCGTCGACGCCCAGCTTGGCGAGGACCTGGGTCCCGCTGTAGGCCTCGTCGATCGAGTGGCCTTCCTTTTCCAAGAGAAACCGGAGCAAGGTGACGACGTCGTGCTCATCGTCCGCGAGCAGTATTTTCGCCATAAAATCAAGAGCATTCTACAAAACCGGGCGCGGCGCTACAAGGCACCCGACTTGGAGAGCGTTCGCGCGACGAGCAGCGCGCCTTCCGCCGTGAGGTGGCCGTAGTCGAATTGCATGGGCACGTCGTCTCGCGCGTAACCGCGGCAGGCTCCGCCGGGGCACACGACCGCCAAGGCGGACGCGTAGCGCGCTCCCTCTCTCTCGACCAGCGCGCGCATGCGCCCGTCCAGCTCGTCGGTCTCGCGGTTCCTGAAGCGCGCCGGCAAGGCCGGGTCGTCCGACTGGATGGAGCGCAGCAGGAGCCGCGGCAGCGCCACGGCGTACCGGGGCATCGGCCCGATGACGGAGACCTCGATCCCGCGAGCTCTGGCCCAGGCCAGCGTGCGTTGAAGCTCGGGCAGGTCGTCCGGCTTCCAGGCCGCGTGGAGCACCAGCCTGTCCACGCGGCGACGGGAGAGGAAATCGTCGGCCAGGTAGGCGAGGAGCGCCGCGCACGCGGGCGTGCCGCCCGTTTTCGATGCCAGGCCCGGGGTGCAGCTAGCCGCCGTCGCCTGCATGACGTTCGTTCCGTCGATGCCCCGGGATAGGCCCCACCAGAGCGCCGCCGCGTGGCTGTCGCCGATAAGAAGGTAGTTCCGCTTCGCGGGCTCCTCCCGAAGGCATAGGTCGCGGCGGAAATCGGCGAAACTCTTCGACGCGAAGGAAAGGAAGCAGGCTCCGGTGCGCCAATAGGCTCGGTCGTTGTAGTCGATATAGGAGGCGATCGCGAGCTCGCGGCTCGCGAACCTGGACGGCAGGCCGCCGGAAAGCAAGATCGACGCCGCGCCCGCCAGCAGGGCGGCGCCGCCCGCCAGGGCCGCCGCGAGCGCGGCCTTCCTGGAGAAGCGCGGGGGTTTGGAGCGGAACGGGACCTCGACGATCCGCCACGAGAGCCAAGCCGGGAGGAGAGACCAGGCCGTGAGGGCGAGGGGCGCCATCGGGGAACGGTAATCCAGCCCGGGGACAGGAAAGCCGGAGAGCCTCTGGAATACGTAGATCGGCCAATGCCATAGGTAGAGCGAGTACGAGATGAGCCCTATCTGCGGCAGCGGAGAGCGGGAGAGGAGACGGCCGACGAAACCGTCGGCGGCGTTCGCGAGCACGAGCGCCGCGCCGAGGCAGGCCGGGATAGTCGCCAGGCCGGGGCGATCGGAGCAGTACGCGTGGCTGAGGACGCGCAAGACGACGAGCAGGCCCGCCGCGGACGCCGCTTCGCGGCGGCCGCGCGCGGAGAAGGCGGGGAGGGCCCCGGTCGCGATCAGGGTCCCGAGCAGGAATTCCCAGGCTCGGAAGAAGGGCAGATAGAAGGCCGCTTCGGGCCGGCGGCCGATGGCCCAGGCGCAGCCGGCGAGCGAGGCCGCCGTCATCGCGATCAGGGCGCCTCGAACGCCGCGCCCGCGCCGGTGGAGGAAGACGAAGCAGACCGGGAAGAAAAGGTAGAACTGCTCCTCCACTCCCAGCGACCAGGTGTGGAGGAGCGGCTGGCTGGCGTCGTTGTCGAAGTAATCGGTGCCCCGGAAGAAGAGAACGTTCGATGCGGAGAGGACGGCGGCGATCGCGGCCCGCGCGAAATCCATGAGCTCCCTCGGGAAGAGAAGAACGCGCGCGGCCGCCGCCGTCAGGGCGATCGTGGCGAACAGGGCGGGTAGAATTCGCCGGGCCCGGCGCTCGAAGAAGGACGCGAAGGAGAATCGGCCTCCCTCGAGCTCGGCGAAGAGCTTCTTGCTGATGAGGTAGCCGGAGATCACGAAGAATACGTCCACTCCGGCGTAGCCGCCGAGAAAGTGCTCCGCCCCGAAGTGGAATAGCAGGACGCCCAGAACGGCTATCGCGCGCAGGCCGTCGATCTCGGGGCGATATCGCACGTGTCGATTTTACATAACGAGCGTTTGTCGAGGGGCGCGGCAAAAAGCTATTTTCTCCGCCGATGGCCGCCGCACCGCGCCTGCGCCCCGCCCGCCGCTCCGACTTGGCGACCTTGGTCCGCTTCCAGCTCGCCTGCGCCTTCGACAGCGAAGGCATGCGTCTCGACCCCGCCGCCTGCCGCCGCGGCGTCGCGGCGCTCCTGCGCCGTCCCAGCCTGGGGCGCTATTACGTCTGGGAGGACGGCGGGGAGCCGCGCGCCTGTCTCCTCATCCAGCGCGAGTGGAGCGACTGGTCGGACGGCGCGGTCTGGTGGATTCACAGCGTCTACGTGGCCCCCGAGCGCCGGCGCCAGGGCGTCTACGAGCGCATGTACCGCGAGATCCAGCGCTTGGCGCGCGCCGACAAGAAGGTCCGCGGCCTGCGCCTCTACGTCGATCTGAAGAACCGCGCCGCGCAGGCGGCCTACGAGAAGCTGGGCATGCGCGGGGA
>DATLOS010000517.1:0-4139 GCA_035536155.1 Elusimicrobiota bacterium | reverse complement strand
TCTTGCTCAAAAGGGCGCCGGCCGCCGCGCGACCATCCGCGCGCCCAAGCGCGACGGCGGACTCAAAGGCCGGGACCTCGCCCGCCTGATCGTAGGTCCGCCGGAAGAGGGCCCTCGAGTCGGCGCCGTGCGCCATGGCGCGGCCCATCGCGCGCAAGGTTTCCTCGGCCCGAGAGCTCGAAGCCGCGGGCGCGGACAGGTCCTCCGCCGCGTCGAGCGCCACCGCCGCTCCTCCGAAGGCGCGCGAAACGGCGGGGACGGCGGCGGTCGCGTCCGCCGGCGCCGCGGCGGGCGCGAGCGCGGCCTGCGGCGCGAGCGCTTGCGCCGCATCCGGCGACGCGGAAAGAGCGGGTTCGATGCCGTCGGCGGGGAGCGCCAGCGCGGCTCCCGGCTGCAAGGCGAGGGAATCCAGGAGGGGCGGGCTCGTGAGCGTCGAGTCCGCGCCGAGACCCGTTCCCAGCGCCGCCGGAGCGCCGATGGCGCGGCCGGCGGAAACGGCGCCGTTCCTGGCGACGCCGGCCGCGGCGGCGTAGCCCTGAAGCCCGGGAGAGAGCAGCAGGAGCGCCGCGGACAAAGCGGCGGAAAGGAGTTGGGAGAAGCGTCGGGTCATCGGACTACCTCACGAGGGGGGATGGAGAAAAGGATTGCCGCATGCTGCGAAGAGAAATCGTATCAGGTTTTCCGCCGATGCCTATGAGGCCAATGGGAAGCGCGGCGCTTCCCGGCCGGCCCAGTCACAAATAGGACCATCGGTGCCGCGCTTTAGCGTTTCATCCAGGGGGTGCCGACGGGCACGAGGCCGACGCCGGGGCGCGGGCAGGCCAGCCCCAACTCGGTCATGTAGGCTTTCCGAAAGGGCGCGCAAAAGGGACCTGCGACCTCGACGGCGGGCAGGCCGTCGTCCCAACCGGGCTCGCCCGCCGGCCCGGCGACCACCCGGCCCATCGCGGCGAGCGCCGCGGCGCACGCGAGAAGGAGCAACGCCTTGAGGAACCTGAGCGAGAGCATACGCCCTCCCTAAATTCGGGTCGCGACGATCCGGCCAATCGATGGGAGGCCCGTCCAAGACTCTCTTGCGCGGGTTTTGGCCAGGACCTATACTCCACGAGGCTAATATAAGGAGGCCTTAATGCCCGCCGACAACAGCGCCGCCGCCGACGTGCTCTCGAAGAAAGTGGTCTACGACGGCGACGGCTACACCCGGAACTCCATCCAGGACATGCTGACCGAGTACCAAGGCAAGCATGAGCAGAGCCTCAAGAAGTTCGACGACCTCTCCGAGAACTACAAGCGCCTCTCCAAGGAGATGACGGTCGAGGTCGCCGACGAGAAGAGCTCCTTCGAGTACCTGGGGAACCTTTTCCGGCTCCGCGACGTGGGCACCAACCTCAAGGGACTCATCCAGAAGCTCCCCGTCGTCGGCCAGTTCGCGCCGAGCCGCGACCTCAAGGAGCTGCTGGGCGAGAAGATCGAGGTGGCGCAGCGCCGCGTGCAGGAGGTCGGCGACTACCTCGACATCCTGCAAAACGACATCAAGAACCTCCAGCTGGACATCGAGCGGCTCAACAAGAAGACCGTGGTCGCGGCGCAGAACGAGGCCAAAGCGGCGGCCTACGTGCTGGAGCTGGAGAAGGCGCTGGCCGACCTCGACGCGAAGCTCAAGGCGCTCGACCCGAAGAGCGCCGAGGGCCGCGACCTCTCCGCCAAGATGGACGAGGTCAAGCGCCTGATCTGGGAGCACGGCTCGAAGCTGCGCCTCTACCACAACGCCGCGGACCGCCTGGCGGCGATCGTCTCCATGAACAACAACTTCCTCGAGATCATGACCAGCCTCAACTCCAACATGTCCACGCTCTACGAGGCCGGCAACGAGGTCTTGAACGAGCTCCACGGCAATCTCGCGGGCCTCTCCACCATCTCCAAGGCGGGCGAGCTCTCCATCGAGATGCACAAGTCCATGGAGTCGCTCAAGAAGAGCGTCAACCGCATGGCGGTGCTCGCCTCCGAGACGTCGCTCTATCTGACCCAAAACGTCGACAAGCTCACCGCGGAGATGAAGGTCTACGACAAGTCCACCGAGGACCTCGTGGCCAGCAACCTCGCGGCGGAGAAAGAGATCAAGGAGCAGCGGGTCAACGAGACCATCGCGCTGGCCCGCAAGGAGTACGCCAATTCCCAACCCGCGGGCGGCGGCGCCTAACGACAGCGCCCGGCGCTATCTCGCGCTGAGCGGGCCGCCGCTGGAGGAGTACGCGCAGGCGGCGTCCCAGCTCGTCGCCGCGGGGCGCCTGAGCAAGCTCTTCCCGGACCCGTTCGGCTGCGCCGAGACGCTGCGCTTCCTTTCGCCCAGCCTGCGCGCCGGCGTCTACCGCGGCGCCATCCTCGACCTCGCGAGCGGCTTGCCCGCGATGAAGGACCTCTTGTCCATCCAGATCGACCGCCGCATCGCCGAGGATTTCCTGCGCCAGCAGGGCGCGCTCGAGTCGCCGACCGAAAAGGTCGCCGCCAAGGTCGCCTACTACCGGAAGCTGTCCGCGGTGGCGATCCCCCCGCTCACCCGCCTCGAGGTGCGCCTGCGCCGGGTCTTCCCCGATCGCAAAGCCGCCTCCTTCGAGGTGGTCTTCGACCGCTTCGACCCCGGGGAGGGCGTCTTCGTCCGCTACACCTTGCTCCTCGAGCAGACCGACGGCTCCTGGGGCGGGGCCCTGCTCGAGCGGCGCGGGGACTACACCCAGCAGACCGAGGACTTCCGGGCGATGATGGAGCGCTACGCCCAGGACGACAGCGAGATCACCTTCCTTCTCTTCGGCAAGGCTCCCGGCATCACGCTCGAGGAGGTGACCCGGGCCCGGATCGGCCCGCTCTGGAGCCCTTCCTCGCCCGGCCCGAAGGGCTGGATGCCGGAGGATCCGGCGGGGGCGTACGTGCTGCACTTCCCCATCGACCGCGCCTCCATCCATCAGGAGGAGGACGTCGACAACGACCCGTTCTCGACGCTCTTCAAGGACTTCCTGTCCCCGGTGAGCCGGCCGCTGGTCGAGGAGGCGGCGAAGAGCCTCGGCTACCGCGTCTTCAAGGACCGGAAGTTCGCCTGCACCGCGCCCGCCGAGGCGGCCCTGCGGACCCAGCTCCAGCGCGCCGGAGGCAAGAACATGGTGTACGTGGCATGAAGCTCTCGATCGACGCCAAGCAGGCCGAGGATCGGCTGGCCGAGGCCCGCCGCCAGGTCTCGGCGAGCGGCCTGCCCGCGCTCTTGGGCCGCATAGACCCCGGCGCCTTCGGGACCACCCCGCTGAACCTCCAGGCCGCCGACGCGGTCGCGGGCGGCCTTTCCGTCGGGCTGGCGGCGGCCGCGCGGGCCGACGGCCTTCCCCCGCTCTACCTGGGCCTGGTCCTAGCCGAGGAGGCCGGCGACCGCCTCCAGTCGGTCGGAGGCTCCAAGGAGCGCGACCCCGAGGACCGCTCCCTTCCCGAGGCCCAATACCGGGACCTCTCCTCCTCGAGCCCGGCCGATCTCTTCGCGGCGATGCTGGGCGACTGCCGGGACTTCCTCGCCTTCTACCAGGGCCACGCGGACTCCAGCAAGCGCGTCACGCGCGACGGAGAGGCCGCGCGCTGCCTGCGCTCCTACTTCCGCCTGATCGCGAACACCCTGCGCAAGCTCCTGCCCCCGACGGTCGACGCGCAGGTGGACACCCCGCGCCTGCGCTTCGCCGGGACCCGCTCCAGCGTCCTCGCCGTCGACGAGCCGCCCGAGCTCCTGCCCGTGGGCTTCGACGACATCGTGGGCAACGAGGAGATGGTCAAGGCGGGCCGGCGCCTGGCGCGCGACGTCGCCGGCTTCGACGTGGCGGCGGGAGTCAATCCGAAGAAGGTGCGCAACCAGGTCCTCTTCGCCCTGGGCTCGCCCGGCTGCGGGAAGACGGTGACGGCGCACGCCATCCTGCGCTACTTCCTCGACCTCTGCTCGAAGGCGGAGATGCCCGCCAAGGTCCGCGTGATACGCAGGACCGACTGGGCGTCCTCCTACCAGAACCAGTCGGCGAGCCGGCTCCTGGAGATATTCCGCGACGAGGTCTTCAACGCGCCCGGCGTCTGCGGCGTGTACTGGCCCGACATCGACACGGCCTTCGCCGCGC
>DATLOS010000516.1:0-4284 GCA_035536155.1 Elusimicrobiota bacterium | reverse complement strand
CCCCAAACCCACCGCCGAGCAGGCCGCCCGCAAGGCCGCTGGTCTCTGCACCGCCTGCGGCCTGCGCCCGCCGCGGACCGTCTCGTTCACAGACGAGCACGGCCAGCCGGCGACGCTGACGGGCGAGACGTGTTTGGAGTGCCAGCGGGGCGCGTTCGCGGCTGTGGCGGCTTGTGAGCCGGCGTTCGCGCGCCTCGACTACACCGACGACAAGGCGCCCCTGCCCACGTGGCAGCCCACGTCCGCGTCCGCTGCCGTCGCCCTCGCCGCCCTGCGCGCGGAGCCGCTGGTCACGAGCGTGGACGTCGACGAGGACGGGGACGCGCTCGGGATGCTCCTCGCCGGTCGGACGAACACGGCGACCGTGAGCGCGATCCGTGACGCCGACGCCGCGCACGCCGCGGAGATGAGGCGGGCGTCGTGAGCGCGCGCGACCGTGACGACCTCGACTTCGCCAAGATGGGCGACCGCGTCCGCGCCAAAGTGCGGGTGTACGACCTGCCGGGCAATCCGGACCCTGGCCCCATCCACGCCGAGCCGGGCGAGATGGGCACCGTCGTTCACACCGAGGAGGGCTTTTGGCCCACGGCGCGTTTCGACCGCACGGGGACTGCGACGTGCGTCACCTCGGACGAGGTCGAGGTGGTCTCGTGACCGCCCGAGATGTGGATGCCTTCGTAGCTCGCGCGCTCATCGATGAGCCGTGGCTCGACGAAGCCGAGCTTCGTGCCGCCATCGCAGAAATGAGCAAGCGGCTCGTGAATATGTGGGACGTGACCGAGGACGAGGACTACCGCGCCGAGGGCGAGACGAGCTTGGGAGGTGTGGTGTGATCCGCACCCTCCTCTCCCTCGCCCCCATCCTGCACGCGGAGCGGCGAGCACGCGGCGCCATCGGGGCCGAGTTCGCCACCGTCCCTCACCCCGAGGTGCTCTCCCTCGGCCTCTCGCCCAAGCCCCGCTACCCCCTTCGCCGCATCGCCTGCTACGCGTGCGGCGGGCACATGCGCACGGGCGAGCCCGTGGCCGTCCGCAGGCTCGCGCCGGGGCGGTGGGCGCATGTGACGTGCCCCACGCGGGCCAGGGTGCCACGGGGCGGGCGAACGGTGGTGGTGGGGCTGCGAAGAGCGGTGGAGGTGTGTCGTGGATGATGATCGTCCGGAGTGGGTGCGTACGTCGGTCACCATCTGGCAAGAGGACGACGCCCGCACGCCTGACCGCGAGCGCCGTCACGAGGCTTGGCGCCGTCTCTTCGGCTGCGAGATTCCCGATCGCAAGGACGCCATCGAGATGTGGGACGGCGGGGATACCTTCCTCTACCTGCACGAGAATGGCCGGATCGACGGCTACTCGTTCGAGGGCGAGTTGATCGAACTGACCTTGGAAGCCGCCGAGCGATACCGCAACGTCCTCCGGAACGAGATCCAGAGTCAGACGCGGAGGCTCGAACGGCTCGACAAGGACATCGCCAAGGTCAAGCAGCGCGCCGAGGAGGACAGGTCATGACCACCCCCACCATCGCCCAAGCCGAAGCCGAGCAAGCCGCGGAGGCGAGCGGGCGAGTGGAGGCGGATCCGGTGCCCATGCCGCGCAAGGAGGCGGCGGAGCGGTTGAGGGCACATGTCCTCGACAAGGACACGCGTCGCCAGCTTCTCAACAACCCGCGTCGCTACATCGACACGGCGCCGGGCGAGATCGCCGCCATCCTCCGCGCCTACGTCGCGCACCTGGACGCGCAGCCGCCCCCCTGCTCCCCCGCCGACCCCTGCGACGAGCACCGGGCGTACGGCATGCACGAGCAGGGGCGGCCGCCGATCGACGCGGGCGAGCGTGGCGGGGAGTACGAGCGGGGAAGGAAGGACGAGCGCGCGGCCGTGGTGACGTTCCTGCGGGAGGAGCAGGAGAAGCATGCTCGCGCCTCGGACATAGCGAGCGACGAGTCGCGCGCGCGACTCTGGGCCAAGTCCACCGTCCTCGTGACGATGATGGCCTATCTCGATCGGGGCGACCACGTGCGAGGTGCGAGGTGACCCTCACCCTCTCCAAGTCCGAGGTGGCCACCCTCCGCCGCTGCCCGCGCCGGTACTATTACGAATACGTGCTCGAGCGCACGCCCGCCGCGGGGCAGGGCGTGGAGGCCGAGTGGGGGACGGCGCTGCATCGGGGGTTGGAGGTGTTGGACAAGATGCGCGAGGAGCGCGGCGACGCGGCCCTCCAAGATGCTCTCGTGTGCGCCCTCACTCCCAGCCTCGACTCCCAAGGCCGCCCCTACCAGCCCCCCGCCGACCCCTACGCCCGTGCGGCCCTCCGCGCCATGCTGCGCGCCTACGCTGCGGTGTGGGGCCCGTCGGATGCAGAGCGCTACGAGGTACTCCACGTCGAGCTCGGCTTTGACCTGCCGGTGCTCACACGGCGGGGGGTGGAGTCCACGAACGGGAGGCAGCCAGGCGCGCGGCGCGAGGGGCGGATTGACGCGGTCGTGAGGGAGCGGGGCTGTGCGATGTGCTTTGAATCGGGCACCTACGAGAGCGGAGCATGCCCGATGTGCAACGGGGTCGATTCGGCCAGCTCGGTTTGGCTCGTCGAGCACAAGTCCACCGGCAAGCCGCCCGCCGAGGAGCGGTTCTACTTCGGCTTGGAGTTGGACCTTCAAACCGCCCTCTACTTCGACGCCGCGCGCATCCAAGGGCTCGCGCCCGCGGGCGTGCTGTACGACGTGATCCGCAGGCCGGAGTTCGACAACCCCACCAAGCCGCCGAAGCTCAAGAAGTGCCCAGAGTGCAAGGGGCACATGTACCTGCGCAGCATGACAAACGAGCCATGTCCTACCTGCGCCGCGACGGGCAAGGTGCCTTGCAAGCCGAAGTCCGAACCATGCGAGGACTGCGATGGTGCGGGGGTGTTTACCGACGCCGCACCCGATGCGCCCGGCGCTTCCCCGGCGCGAGCATGCGGCACGTGCAAGGGTACGGGGCGCATCGTGGTTGCGGGCGATCGACCCCGCTACGGCGAGCCCGCCGCCGTCTACGAGGAGCGGATCTACCAGCTCGCCACAGCCACCCCCTCGGACTGGTTCGCGCGCCGAGAGCTGCCGATCGCGGACTGGCAGATCGAAGACGCCCGCGACGACATGCACGCGGCGGCTCGGGAGGTGACATGGCGCACGCGGGAGGGGCTGTGGCCTCGCGTCGGCGATCGCTACGTCTGCGCGGCGCCGCGGATGGTCTGCCCCTGGCTCGACGTCTGCGGGCGGCGGGCGGTGGCGGAGGATGATCGGTTGTACCCGTTGAAGAAGAAGGAGATCTAGAAGCGATGAGCGACAAGAAACAGAGGTTGAGCGCGCACGACGAAAGGATGGTCGCGGTCGAGGCCGGTGTGGATCCGCGCACCGTGCGTGCCTATCTGGCCGGCAAGCCGCAGCGGTCCACGGTCATCGCGCGCGTGAAAGAGGCGCTCATCGCGCTGGGCCATGCGGAGCGCGATGGCAAGGCGGTGCCCTCGTGACCACCACCCTCCCCACGCCGGGCCGACGCGTGCCCCCGCCCGCGGGCAATGGGGCTCCCAAGGCCGCCCCCCGCCGCACGCTCGCGTCGATGGTGGCGCCGACCACTGGCGAGATCGAGCCCGCGATCATTCTCGTGGTGGGCCCGCCGGGCGTCGGCAAAACGTCCTTCGCCGCGAGCGCGCCCCGCCCGCTGATGATCCTCACCGACCGCGGCGGCGGGCGCTCCGTGCCGCGCGCCATTCCGCGCGTCCTGCCCGCCGCATGGGACGACCTGCCCGGGGACCGTTCGTCGCAGGCCACGGTGATGGGCGCGCTCCGGGGCTTGCTTCTGGACGAGCACGACCGGCAAACGGCTGTGATCGACACCATGAACCGGGGGCAAGCGCTCCTCTGGACGTGGCTGTGCGGCCTGCACAAGGTCACCTCGGTCGAGGCCATCGGCGGTGGCTTCGGCAAGGGCTTCAATGCGGCACTGGAGAAGATCGAAGAGCTGATTTCCCTCCTGTTCGAGCTCCGCGAGCAGCGCGGCATGAACGTGATCCTCACGTCGCACCAACACGTCAAGACGGCCAACAACCCGATGGGGGATGAATACGAGCGGTGGCAACTCCAGCTCAACGACAAGGCCGCAGGCGCCCTCGTGGCCGCCGCGGATACGGTCATCTTCGCAGAGCCCGAGGTGGTGGCCCGCGTCGAGGGACAGGGCCCGGCGCAGCGCAAGCGGGGCGGGAGCACGGGCATCATCAAGGCGCACGTCCGACCGCGCCAAGGGCTCGACGC
>DATLOS010000515.1:0-4136 GCA_035536155.1 Elusimicrobiota bacterium | reverse complement strand
CCGGGGCGGCGCGCGCCGCCGTCGACCTGGCCCTGCACTCCCTGCGTCCTCCCAAGGACGTGGCGAGGCTCATCGACCGGATCTTCGTCCGCTTCGGCCTGCGCCCGCCGCCCGCCGGCCACGCCTACCAGGCCTCCTTCGGCCACTTGATGGGCCCCTACGCCGCCGGCTACTACACCTATCTCACCTCGCTGAACCGGGCGCTGGACCTCTATTCCCGCGTGGGCCCGGCCTTCGCCGATCCCGCCGCCGGGCGCGACTACCGGCGGGAGATCCTCGCCCCGGGCGGGGAGCGGGGCATGGACGAGGCCGCGCGCGCCTTTCTCGGCCGAGAGCCCGACCCCCGGGCGTTGGAGCGCTTCCTCTCCGGACTCTAGGCGGGAAACATCACGTCGTTGTCGCCGTCGGCGCCCTGAAGGCCCAACGCCCCCGGACGCAGGAGCGCGGCCTGGAGTTCCGGCGACTGCGCGTGGCAGGCGAAGCGCATCGAGCGGCCGCGCGGCAGCGCCCGCCGCGCGGCGCCCAAGAGAGCGGCGTCGTTGGCCGTCATCCAGACGCAATCCAGCCCGGCCTTGAGGGCCCATTTGGCGACGCCGCGCAGGAGGCCCGCTTTCGCCGCCGCGTCCGGAAGCTCATCGATGAACAAGAGGTGCGCGCGCTTGCCGAAGAGGCGCGCCACGGCCCGCGCGGGCCCGTTTCGGAATAGCCGGAGCTGTTCCCGATAAGGGCAGGCCAGGAAGCGCCACCGGACCCAGCCCGCGTCGCGCACCAGTCCGGCGTTCGCTCCCAGAGGCGGCGAGAACAGGCGCATCAGCTCGGCCTCGCCCGGCAGCTCCTCCGGCGCGACGTCCGGCGCGCAGGAGAGGCCCAGGCCGGCCAACGCGCGCAGGCCGAGCGCCAGGACCGCGCCCGCGCGCTGGACGCGCGGACCCCAGCCGCGGACGGCGAGCTTGCCCGGGACGTCCAAGTCCAGCGTGCGGCACTCGGTGTCGAACGTCGACCGCCAGCCCAGCTTCTTGAAGATGGCCCACGAGCGCTCGTTGCAATACGTCAGCCGCGCCGGGACCTTCTCCATCCAGGCGTTCGCCAGCCGCAGGCCGAGCCCTCGGCCCTGGAGCTCGGGCAGGACCAGGAAGTCCACGAACCAGGCCGCCCGCACTTCTTCGGCCTTCCAGCGCAGGCGCGCGGGGATGAGGCCGGCGTGGGCGACGATGGCGCCGTCTTGGACCAGGACGAGCGGCTCGGCCAGTCCCTCGCCCAGTCGATAGAGCCAGCGCCAGTTGCGGATGAGGAAATCGGCGCGAGCCGGGAACGCTCGGCGGTAAAAGGCCTCCCGCTGCGCCGGGGAGGCGGCCGAAAGCGCCAGGAGCTCGGGCTCGGCCGTCATCGCATCGCCGCCCGCATGCGCCGCCCCCAGGAGCGGCCCAGCGAGAAGGTCCGGCGGAAGTCGTCGAGGGCGCCCTCGTCGTCGGTGCCGAAGCGCTTGAGCGCGTAGGGGTCGTCGCCTTCCCTGGTGAAGCCCGGGACCGTGGTGATGCCGCAGCGGTAGCCGAGCTCCTTAAGAAGCGTGCGCGTGCTCTCGTCGAAATCGCCGTGCCAGCCGTTGGGGTAGCAGAAGAGGTCGCAGGGGGCCTGGAGGCGCTCTTCGAGGATCCTCTTCGAATCCGCCAGCTCGCGCCGGGCGTCCTGGGGCGCGCAGCGCGTGAGGATCGGGTGCGTGTCGGTGTGGCTGCCGATCGAGATCAGGCCGCTCGCCGCCATCTCCCGCACCTGCGGCCACTCCAAGGGGCGGTACTCGTCCGGGCAGCCCGCGCCAAGAGAGAGCGCCCGCCCTCTCTCCTTTTCCAGCCGCTCCAGGGCCGCCAGCCGCTCGGCCTCCTGCAGCGCCTTCATCGCCGCACGGACTCGGGGCTCGTCCGGGTCGCCGCCCATGGCGTGCGTGACGCGGTCGGTCCACAGCGGCTCGGCCCGATCCAGGAAGCCCGTGACGAGGAACAGCGACGCCGGCAGGCCGGCGCGCTTGAGGATGGGATAAGCCGCCTCGTAAACCGAGCGGTAGCCGTCGTCGATGGTGATGACGACGGCGTTGTCGGGCAGGGGCTCGCCTCCCGCCAAGGCGTCCAGCAGACGGGCCAGAGGCACGACCGCGTGGCGGCGGCGCAGGTAGTCCGCCTGGGCCTCGAAGGCGGAAGCCGGCAGGCGGCCTGCCGCCTCCCCACGCGCGCAGAAGCCGTGGTACATCAGGATCACGGGCGAGCGGCGGCGCACGCGGCGCAGGAGGCCGTCGACGGGGGCGGAGAGGACGAGGCGCTGGAGGAGCTTCCGCATGGGTCCCCGCGGGACCCGGCGATTATATCGAAAAGCCTATTCCAGGATGATGTGGAACTTGAAACACCAGTCGCCGATGCCGCCGGCGGGCTCGTCGTGGATGAAGAACGAGGCGACGCGCACGACGAAGGACTTCTCGAAGCGGGACGGCGGCGACTGGAGGGCGCTCATCTGGAAGGCGGGCTGCGGGTTCTCCCGCGCCAAGGGCTCCCAGCCGAAGTCCCACGGCCGAGGCCGACCCAGAGACTCGGACTGCGCCCAAAAGGACTCTCGCCGCGGGATGTGGAACTCCTCGGCGAGGGCTCGCCGGCCCGAGAAGGCTAGGCAGGCCAGGCCGAGAAGCGCGCGGAGGAGGGCGGGTCGCATGGTCATATCCGCAGCATAGCGGACGCCGCTCAGATTATCTACGCATCTTGGGTCACATGGGGGTGTGACTTGGGGCACCCCCGAGCCGTTCCGTTGCGCCAGGGGACGGCGGCGGCCCAGAGGGCCGTCGCGAATGCCATATTTCTGGTAAAATACTACGACTTGGAGGGACTAGGACAATGAGCAACGAGACTCGCCAGTGGGATTGGGTCAGCGTCGTGTTCCTGACGGCGACGCCCGTCCTGGCCTTGGCCGGCGGCATCTGGCACGTGCGCGCCTACGGCCTGCACCCGGTCGAGATCGCCCTCTTCTTCGTCTTCTACGTCTTCACCGGCCTGAGCATCACCGCGGGCTACCACCGCCTCTTCGCGCACCGCTCCTACGACTGCCATCCGGCGGTGAAGGCCTTCTTCCTTATATTCGGCGCGGCCGCCATCGAGAACTCGGTCCTGCGCTGGGCCCGCGACCACCGCATCCACCACCAGAAGGTGGACACGGCCGAGGACCCCTATAACATCCGGCGCGGCCTGTTCTACGCGCACATGGGCTGGATCTTCTACAAGAACTCGGACGCGCGCGACTTCAAGTGCGCCCCCGACCTGGCGCGCGACCCCATGGTGGTCTGGCAGGACAAGTACTACCTCCCGATCCTCGTCACGGTAGGCTTCGCCCTGCCCACGGCGATCGGAGCCGCCTTCGGGCGCCCGCTCGGGGGCTTCCTCTGGGGAGGGCTCATCCGCGCGGTCCTGGTCCAGCACATGACCTTCTTCATCAACTCCCTGGCCCACTACTTCGGCAGCCAGCCTTACTCCATCGACAACACCGCGCGCGACTCCTGGTGGCTGGCCTTCCTGACTTACGGCGAGGGCTACCACAACTTCCACCACCGCTTCGCCGCCGACTACCGCAACGGGCACCGCTGGTACCACTTCGATCCCAGCAAGTGGACGATCAACGCGCTCTCCCGGGTGGGCCTGGCCTCGCGCCTGACGCGCTATCGCGAGGAGCACATCCTCCGCGCCCGCATCGAGACTGACCTCAAGCGCATCGAGCAGCGCCTGGCCGCGCAGCCGGCCGAGCTCTCGCAGAAGCTCTGGGACCGCCTGGAGTCCGCCCGCGAGCAGCTCGAGGCCGCCTGCGCCGCCTTCCAGGAGGCCAAGATCGGCTACCGCGACCTCAAGCGCTCCATGCTCGCCAACTCCCGCGCGGCGCGCCGGCAGTGGCGGGAGAGCGTCCGCCTCAAGAGCTTCGAGCTCCAGGCCGCGCAGGCCCGCTGGGCGCTGCTCATCGCGGCCCTGGGCCGGATGCACGGCACCCACATCGCTTGATCGAGGCCCGGGCCCTCGCGAAGCGCTTCGACGGCTTCGAGGCCCTGCGCGGGCTCTCTTTCTCGGTAGGGCGCGGGGAGTTCACCGCCCTCCTCGGTCCCAACGGCGCCGGCA
>DATLOS010000514.1:0-4443 GCA_035536155.1 Elusimicrobiota bacterium | reverse complement strand
GTCATGGGGGCCTCAAGCATTGGGGCAATGGCCAGAGATTCCGGCCCGACCGATGCCAACAAGACTCAGTTCGCGAAGGAGCTGAAGCAGGCCGAAGAGGAAATGTCGGCCGCCATTTCCGAAGGTTGGATGAAAGATAAGGGGATTATCGCCGGAATGCAGTCCCAACTGGGGAGATTCGGATACGGCGTTGGCCCCTTCAATGGCGTCATGGACTCGAACACTGTTCGCGCGCTCAAGGCGTATCAGAAGCATAAGGGGCTGCCTGAGACCGGAAAGCTTGACGTCGCCACCAACGAAGGCCTTATGCATGACGACTTTGTGCTTCAGCATCCGCCGATTCGGACTCCGGAAAAGAAGTCCTTCCAAAAAGACGAGCACAGAAAATTGATCCAGATAAGCGGGAGATGGAGCGATCCAAAAGAAAGAGCCTATCCTGTCAGCCTCAGCGACATCGTGTGCTTCAAGGATAAAAACCTGTGCTTCGATGCCGAAGCAACTATGCTGGGTCCGACGCAGCTGCGATGCTGGCATGTCGTCTGGGACGTTGCCTCGTGGAATAGCACGGAGATCGTCAGCAAGCCGCAGGATATCGGCGATTGCTATACGAGAACTCTGCGCATCAAGTTAACCGAGGAAAGCGCGACAATATTAACCAGCCCAACGGGTAACTGTGGAGGGACGGAGGAGCACTCGTCGACACTAGTCGACGGAGATTCGGTTTGGGGTCCGCTCGCCGATGAGTATCGTTCGCAGAAAAAGAGCATCCTCCAGAATTGAATTTTGATCCCAATGAACGACTGGCGAACCAAGACCCTCGCGCGCATCCGCGCCCTCATCAAGCAAGCCGACCCGGACGCGGTCGAAGAGCTCAAATGGAAGAAGCCGTCCAATCCGGCGGGCGTGCCGGTATGGTCTCACAACGGGATCATCTGCACCGGCGAGACGTACAAGGATTACGTGAAGCTGACCTTTATGAAGCGCATCGATGAGAAGGCCTTCAAAGCCCTCCTTCGCGCGGCAATCTCTCTCAACACTGCATGAGCAAAGCGGCGCTGATGGCCTGCCTCATCGGCGGCTACCTCGCCGCCCTCATCTCCATAACGAAGAACAATCTTCTCTTCGGGGTGCCCTGCGCCTTGGGCTTCGGCATCCTCGGCGGCCTGACCGAACAGAACGTATTCGCCAAGATTCTCCTCTTTGTCGTCGGGGAAGTCCTCGCCTTCTTCACCCCGATCGGCAGCCCCTTCGCCGGAGCGGGCTTCGCCTTGGTCGGATTCGGGCCGTTCGCCGGCGCCTTCATGCTCGGGACCTTCCTCGGCGGGTTCGTGAAAAGGAAGCGGAGGAGCGATGGATGAGAAGCTCGCCGAGATCAAGGCATGGCTGGCGGATAACGCTCCGCCGCTCCTGCAGCTGCTGAACCCGCCCGCGACGCCGGCCGAAATCGCGGCGTTCGAGGCGCGCCACAAGCTGGTCCTCTCACCGGAGGCGCGGGCCATGTACCTACTCCACAACGGCGAAGACGAGAAGTCGGGCGGCATCTTCGGCTGCTACCGCTGGCTTCGGCTGAACGCGGTGACGGAGGAGATAAAATTGATGGGGTCGGAGGGCATTTTTCCGCTCTTCTACAACGGCGGAGGCGACCTGTACTACGTCAAGAGCCATAACCCCGCGGCGCCGGACCGAACGCTCTACGAGTGGTGGCATGAGGTGCCCGAAGACGCCGCGGTCATCGCGGACAGCCTGGAGGGATTCCTTGCCGAGTTCGCGATGCGCCTGCGGGAGGGCCGCTACGCCTACGATCCACGGATCTTGGCGGTAGCCAAGTGGGAGGAGATGTGATGGAAGACCGATCCAAGAAGCTCAAGCTGGCCGCCGGCCTGCTGGCCCTCTACGGCGTCCTGGCGCTGGTCCACGACGCCCTCGTCGACGGCGAAAACGGCGGCGGCGCCAACTATCTGCTGCTCTCGATCCGCCCGATCTGGATCGGCGTGATGTGCTGGGGGCTTCTTAAAAAGGCGCGCTGGGCCTGGTGGGTCTCCGTCGTCCTCAACGCGCTCTGGCTCGTCGCCGGCCTCTTCCGCGTCGGGCTATACGCGAGGATCGTCGCGGTCCACGAGCCGCTCCTCTTCGTCTTGATCCCGCTTCAAGTCGGGATACTCTTTCTTCTCGGCCTGCCCGAGACCCGCGCCGAGCTCCACCCGTCGGACGGCAAGGCCCTTGCTGTCGATGAAAGCCCGCCGCGATAGGGTAGAATACCTATATGAAGCGCCTCGCCTTTCTCGCCTTAGCCGCCCTCTCCTTCGGCTGCGCCTCCGAGGACATGAACTACCAGCCCGCGCACCAGATCCTGCCCGCCCACATCAAGGCGATCGCCGTGCGCCCCGTGGTCAACAAGACCCAGCAGTTCGGCCTCGAGGACAAGCTCACCTTGCGCATCCGCGACGAGTTCCTGCGCAACGGCCAGTACCGCGTCACGCCCGAGGACCAGGCCGACGGCGTCGTGGTCATGACCCTCAAGCGCTATCTCCTGACCCCGACCCAGTACGACACCGTCCTCACCCCGACGGCGTACAAGCTGCTGGTCACGGGCGACCTCCAGTTCATCGACAAGACGACGAACACCGTGCTCTGGACCGAGCCCAACATGCAGGGCGTGCAGACCTTCACCGCGTCGACGCTTTCCGGCGGGATCACCGAAGAGCAGGCCCGCGAGCTGATCTGGGACGTGCTGGCGCGCGACATCGCGACCCGCACCATCCAGGGCTTCGGCACCGCGTCGGGCGTGTCCCAGCGCCTGGTCCCGGAGCCGCCGCAGTCCCAGCAGACCGGCCCCGGCGGCCCGCCGCCGACGCCGGTCAACGCCAACCCATACTGAGGCAGGCGGGATGGAGCTCAGCCCGCTTGCCGCCGCCCAGGAGTGGAAGAAAGGGAGCTTCCGCCCCGCGTATCTCTTTTACGGGGAGGACGACACCGCCAAGCCGGCCGCGCTCGACGCGCTCGTCGCCGCCTTCAAGGCCGATCCCTTGAACGTCAGCGACTTCCCCGGGGACTCGGACTCCGCCGCCGCCGAGGCCGTCAACACGCTCAACACCGCGCCGATGTTCGCGGACAAGCGCCTGGTCGTGATCAAGAACGCGCGCTACGGGATCAACGCCCGCAAGGAGCTGGCCCAATACCTCAAGCAGCCCCTGCCCGGCACCGTCCTGGTCCTGACCTCCGACGAGCGCAAGCTCGACGCGAAGGACCCCTTGGCCGCCGCCGTGTCCGCCTTGGGCGGGGTCGTGGCCTTCAAGGCGATGAAGGAGGCCGAAGCCGTGGTGCGCCTGAAGGAAGAAGCCCGCAAGGCCGGCTTCGAGCTGGCCGGCGAGGCCGCGGACCGGATGGTCGAGGAGGCCGGCACCGAGTGGGGCATCCTCAAGGCCGAGCTCGAGAAGCTCAAGCTTTTCGTCAAAGGGAAGAAGGCGGCCGGCCTCGAGGACGCCCTGGCCTGCCTGGGATACCGCAAGGAGTCGAACCCCTTCGATTTTCCCCGCGCCATCCAGACCCGGCAGGCGAAGACCTGCATGTCCCTCCTGCGCCGCCAGTTGGAGGAGGACGCCGAGCCCTTCGGCCTCCTGCGCGGGATCACGAACACCCTCAACAAGCAGCTCAAGGCCAAGCGCCTGGTGAAGGCCGGGGTCGCGGCGGAGCAGATCTTCCGGGAGCTGCGCCTGCAGAGCTACTACGACCGCGATTTTTTGACCCAGCTCGCGCGCATCAGCGAGGACCGGCTGATCCGGGACCTCGGGGAATGCGTCGCGGCCGAGGTCGCGCTCAAGTCGAAGTCCTGGCTCGACCCCGCGGCCGAGCTCTCCCTCCTCGTCGGGCGCATCTGCACGCCCACCGCCCGGAAATAAAAAAGCCCTCCCGAAGGAGGGCTTTTTCCAGCCGGAAAGGCTACTTCGCGGCCGCGAGCTTGTCGAGCTGCGCGCTGAGGCGGGCCTTGCGGCGGGCCGCCGTCTTCCAGTGGATGGCGCCGGACTTGGCGGCCTTGTCCCACGTGGACGCGGCCTCGGGGAGCAAGGACTTCGCCTTGTTCTTGTCGGACGCGGCGACGGAGGCCAGGAAGGCCTTGGCCGCGGCGCGGGCGCGCTTGCGGGTGGCCTTGTTCATGAGCGCGCGGCGCTCGGCCTGTCGCTGAGATTTGATCGCGCCGGTGTGGCGCCCAGTCTTGAGTTTAGCCATAAGAATCGAGCTCCTTTGAGAGTTCGATTATAGCTTTTACGTCGAGCGCCGGTCAATAAAAGGGTTAAAATAAAGGCATGCCCAGCCGCGCCCTCTTAGCCGTCCTTCTCGTCCTGAGCGCCCGGGCCCAAAGCGCCTCCCCGAGCGACGTCGAGCTCATCCGCATGGTCCGGGAGCGCCGCGCGCCCCAGGGCAAGACCCTGGCCGAGCTGGCGG
>DATLOS010000513.1:0-8820 GCA_035536155.1 Elusimicrobiota bacterium | reverse complement strand
GGCGGCGGCGGCGCGGGGGCCGGCGGCGGGATGACCGGCGGCGCGAAGACCGGCGGCGCGTCGACCGGCGCCGGAGCGGGCGGCGGCGCCACCGCGGGCTTGGGCTGGATGGGGATGGACTTGGGCAGCGGCGTGGTGTGGCCGCCGCTCTTTAAGTCCTTCAGGACGTCGCCCAGCTCCGAGAGGATGTTCTGGACGTCGGGCTCGTTGGGGTTTTCCGAGGTCATGCGGCGGCCATCCCTCCGGCGGCCCGGATCTTCAGGGCCATGTCCTCGGGGTTGCTGGCGTTCTCGAGCACTTCCTTCTGGTCGATCTTGCCCTCGGTCATGAGGCGCAGCATGTCCTGGTCGAAGGTGTGCATGGCATAGTATTGCCCGGCTTCCATCGCTTTGTAAACCTCTCCGGTCTTGCCCTCGCTGACCAGGCGGCGGACCATGGTGTTGGCGTAGAGCACCTCGGAGGCGGGAAAGCGCCCGGCGCCGTCCTTGGAGCGCAGGAGGCGCTGGGCCAGCACGCCCTTGAGCACGAGCGAGAGCTGCTGGCGCACGTGCCCCCCCTGCTGGGCCGGGAAGCTGTCGACGATGCGGTCGATGGTCTGCACCGCGTCCATGGTGTGGATGGTCGACAGCACCAGGTGCCCGGTCTCCGCCGCGGTCAAGGCGGCCTGGATGGTCTCCGGGTCGCGCATCTCCCCGATCACCACCACGTCGGGGTCCTGGCGCAGGACGTGCTTGAGCGCCATCGCGAAGGAATGGGTGTCTCCCCCGATCTCGCGCTGGACGATCGAGGACTTCACGTCCTGGTGGTAGAACTCGATGGGGTCCTCGACGGTGATGATGCGGTACTGCTGGGTCTCGTTCAGGTGCTGGACGAAGCTGTTCATCGAGGTGGTCTTGCCCGCGCCGGTGATCCCGGAAAACAGGATGAGGCCGCGGGTCTCCCCGGAGAAGCGCTCCATCGCGTCCTTGGGCAGGTTGAGCTCCTGAAAGCCCTTCACGCGCAGCGGGATCACGCGCAGGCTCAAGGACAAGGTCGAGCGCTGGCGAAACAGATTGACGCGAAAGCGCGAGACCCCGGGGAGGCTGTAGGCCATGTCCAGCTCGTCCTCATCCTCGAGGCGCGCGAGCTGTTCCTTATTTAAGATCTCGCCGACCATGGTCTGGATGTCGGCCGCCGAGAGCTTCTCGATGTTGGTCGCGGGCACGAGCCGGCCGTTGAAGCGGACGGCCGGGGACGCGTCGGCCTTGAAATGGATGTCGGAAATGCCCTTCTCCACCATGAGTTTGAGCAGTCCGCTGAGGTTCATCGCGCCCCCATTTTCCCCATAAGCTCCGTCCCGCCTATTGTAGGGCACGCCTCGGGCCGCGTCAACGCGGGGGGCGGGGGTGTGCGCAAAGTCACACCGCCCGCGCCCACGACCGCGGCGCGTTGTGCTAACATTTGTTCATGAAATCTCCATGGTATTCGCGCGCGCTCGCTTGGACGATCCTCGGGCTCCTTCTCGGCGCCCCGCCGGCCCGCGCGGGCTGGCAGAAAGACCAGGTCTGCCAGGGCGGCTGCGGCGGCGGCTGCGGCCCCTGCTCCGGCTCCGGAGGCGGCGGGGGAGGAGGGGGCGGCGGCGGCCCTCACTGGGGACACGCGACGCAGGACACGGTCGCGATCATCAAGCGCTGCACCAACCCTCTCTGCGTGGTCTTCCAAGGCGGCATCGGCTTTCCGATGGCCGCCCTCATCGACGGCCCGTACTACCTCGTCAAAGGCGTCGGCTACGGGCTCAAGGAAGGGGCCATCGGCATCGGCGCCGGCGCCGCCGCCGTGGGCCGCGGCGTCGCCTATCCCTTCAAGCAGGCCTCCGCGGCGCGCAAGAGATCGGCCGCGGCGCAGGCCGAGAAGGAGCGGGAGGCGCTGGCCCCCGCGAACTGCGGCCCCTCCGCCGGAGAATCCTTCGACGCCTACCGCGGCTGGGAGGACTGCAAGAAGCGGATCCTCGCGCGCCAGAAGGCCCTGACCAAGAGCGACTCCGCCAACAAGGCCAACGAGCTCTGGTGCAAGGGCCGCGTCCCCCTCGCCTCGGGGCCCAACACCGACGCCTGGATCAGCCGTTGCGATCCGGGCCGTACGGTCGCGGTCGCCACCGTTGCCGAGCCGGCGGCCGCCCCGGCCTCGCCTGCAGCGCCAACCGCGCCGCAGACCTCCGAGCCGCCCCTCGTCGCGCCCGCCTCCAACGGCGGCGACGCCGGGAAAGCCGCCTCCGACAAGGCGGCCGCGGCCGCCGCCGCGACGGCCGCGGCCCTCGGGGCGAACTAGCCTTCTAGGCGCCGCCGGGCCGGGGCGGCGCGGGCGCGCCGAGCGAGTCCTGGACCTCGGCGCCGGTCACGAAGTAGGAGGTCTCGCCGAAGCAGGCGTTGGGCAGGCGCGGGTGCTGCTCGTAGCGGAGCGAGACCCGCTGGCCCATCCTCTTTTGGATCTCCGCCGCGGTCTTGTCGTCGGGGACGGTGAAGTCGAAGATCTGCGGGGCCGAACCCGGCACGTTCGACATGGCGAGCTCCCCCTCCCAGGTCTTGCACAGCCAGCCCTTCTTCGAGAGCTTCTGCACGTAGCCCGAGCGCTCGCCCGAGGCGTAGACGAACTTGAGCGCCGCCCAGGCCCAGATGCCGTAGCCGGCCGCGGGCAGGATCACGACGGCCGCGAGGAGCTTGAAGAGGACGCGCTTGAGCTTGGGCAGGAACTCGCCGTCGGCCATCAGCGCCTCCGCGCCTCGTCCCATTTCTTGTGTCCGCCCCAGTCGATGAAGTGGAGGTGCGGCCGCTCCTTGGCGTAGCGCTTGTAGAGGGCGACGGCCTGGGGATCCTCGAGGATCTCGATGTTCCGGATGCCGCCCTCGCGCAGGATCGGCGCGGTGCTGGGCGCGTTGGTCACGTCCCCGATCACGACCTTTTGAAAGTGGCCGCGGTGGATGATCTGCGCGCAGCACACCACGCAGGGGGTCAAGGTGGTGAACATGACGGCCTTGCGGAAGTCGACCGGCCCCTCGCCGCGGAGCTTGGCGGCGCGCCCGGCGTCCCGCAAGGCGGCGGTCTCGCCGTGCGTCGTCGAGTCGTTCTCCTGGCCCAAGGTGTTGTGGCCCTTGCCGAGGATCTGGCGGGTGCGCGCGTCGATGATCACGCCGCCGATGGGGCAGCCCCCCTCGTCGAAGGACGTGCGCGCGAGGATGGCCGCGACGCGCATGAAGTCCCGGTCGGTCAGCTTCTTGAAGAAAGCCGGCTCCGCGACATCCGCCAGGTGCTCCGTGGGGACGTGGGCCACCGCCGTCAGGACCGCGTCGCCGACTTTCGTGTCCTTGGTGAATAGCTTCGGCATGCCGGAATTATAGCTTGCCCGGCTCTCGAGGCCTAGAGCGGAGCGGGCCAAGTGCCGGGCCCGGCTTCCCCAATGGTCTCATGCTGTTTTCGCCGCTTCCCTATTAACATGTCCTCACGTGCTCAAGAAAGCCTTCGCCTCGGCCCTGATCGGCGCGCTGCTCCTGGCCGGCGCCCCGGCCTGCCGGGCCGCGGCCGCATCGCGCGCAAGCGCGTTGCCCCCGTTCGGGGTCGAGCCCAGCGACGCGGGCGCCGCCGCCCCGGCGCTTCCCGCGCCGACGCTCTCCATCGGCGCTCCCGCTCTTTCCCCCGCCCTCGACGCGCCCGCATTGGCGCCGGCGGGCCTCGAGCTTCCCGCGCTCTCCGCGCCGACGCCGGACGCTCTCCAGCCCGCTGCCGTCTCGGCCCTGGAGTCGGCCGTGCACCCCGCATTGGCGGCGCCGTCGGCCGGAGCCAAGGCGCCCGCGGAGGAACGCCGCGCTCCCGAGGCGGCGGCGCTTTCCGCCCTCTCGCAGGACCTGGGCAAGGCCAAGGAGGGCGGCGCCCAGGAGCCGGTCCTCCGGAGCGCCTTCGACGCCTCCCCGAAGCTCGCCTCGCACGGCGAGGCCGCTCTTGCCGTCGGCGGAAGCCCGAGCCCCGGCACGGGCCTGAGCGCCGCCGGGGCCGAGAACGTTTTCCAGCCCCAGCTCGTGGAGACGCCCATCCCGGGCGATCCCCTCGGCGTCACGGTCCACCGCCTCTCCAACGGCTTCACCGTCTACTTGAGCCCCAACTCCCAGGAGCCCCGGGTCCACGCCGAGATCGTGGCGCGGGCGGGCTCGCGCGACGACCCGCTCGACAACACCGGCATGGCCCATTACCTGGAGCACGTGCAGTTCAAGGGCACCCGCCGCCTGGGGACGACGGACTACGCCGCCGAGAAGCCCCACCTCGACCGCATCGAGGCCCTCTACGACGAGTACAAGCGGACCGCGGACCCCGCCCGCCGCCGGGACATCTACGCCGAGATCGACCGCGAGAGCCAGGCCGCCGCCCGCTTCGCCGTCGCCAACGAGTACGACCAGGCCGCCGCCGCCGGCGGCTTCACCGACGTCAACGCCCACACCGACTTCCACGAGACCGCCTACGAGGCCGGCTTTCCCGCGAACCGCGCCGAGCTCTGGGCCCGCCTCGAGTCCGACCGCCTGGCCGATCCGGTGTACCGGCTCTTCCTGCCCGAGCTCGAGGCGGTCTACGAGGAGTTCAACAAGTACCGGGACGACCCCGACAGCGCCCTGCGCGACGCGACCTTCGCCGCCCTCTTCAAGGGCCATCCCTACGGCCGCGAGATCATCGGGCTGGGCGAGCACCTCAAGAATCCCTCGATCTCCGCCATGAAGGCGTTCTTCAAGGGGCACTACCGGCCGAGCAACATGGCCGTCGTCCTCTCCGGCGACTTCGAGCGCGGAGCCATGCTGGCCCTCCTCGAGCGCACTTTCGGCCGCCTCGAGCCGGGGCCGGTGAGCGCGGCGCCCGCCGCCGCGCCGCGGCCGCTGCGCGGCGTGGAGCGCGCCGAGCTCCGCCGCCCCGGCGAGGAGGAGGTGCAGGTGGCCTGGCGCCTGCCGGGCCTCAACCACCCGGACGAGGACGCCTTGGTCGTGGCCAGCATGCTGCTCAGCAACGACGCGACGGGCATCCTCGACCTCTCCGTCAACGCCGCTCAGAAGGCCAAGGACTCGGGCGTCGACTTCACGGTCATGAACGAGGCCGGCGCCTTCATCGTCCGGGCCCAGCCCAAGGAGGGCCAGACGCTGGAGCAGGCCGAGGCCGTCGTCCTGCGCGCCGTGGACCGCCTCAAGGCGGGACGATTCTCCCAAGCGGACCTCGACGCGGTCATCGCCGATATCGAGCGCCAAAGCAAGAAGCGGCTGGAGCGAAACGACCGCCGCGTCGACCTCATCCGCGCTTCCTACGTCGGCGGCCAGGAGTGGAAGGACGCCGTCTTGGACCTGGACCGGATAAGGCGCGTGACGAAGGCCGACGTGGCGCGGGTGGCGGGACTCTACCTGGGCCCGGACCGGGCCGTCGTCTACCGCCGCAAGGGCACGCCGGCCTCGGAGCCGGTCGCCAAGCCGGTCTTCACGCCCCCGGACATCGACCCGCGGAGGCAATCGGCCTTCTTCCACGAGCTGACTTCCCTGCCCGCGGCGCCGGTCTCCCCCCGTTTCCTGCGCTCCGGCGCCGACTACCGGACCTTGGACCGGGCCTGGGGCCGCCTCTATTGGGCGCCCAACCCGGTCAACGATCTCTTCAGCCTCGAGCTCCGCTTCGACTTGGACGAGTCGCGCGAGAGGAAGCTCCCCCTGGCGCTCCAGCTCCTCGACGTCTCCGGCGCCGGGGACATGCCGGTGGGCAAGTTCGAGCGCGCGCTCTACCGGCTGGCCGCCAAGATGGACGTCCGGGCCGACGACGACGGCCTCTCGGTGCGCCTGAGCGGGCCGGAGGCGAACTTAGACGAGATCCTGCGCCTGGCTCTGCTGCGCTTCTCCCGGCCCAAGGTCTCGACCCGGGCTTTCCGGGAGCTCGTCGCCATCGAGCGGGGCGACCGGGAGGACCGCAAGGGCGACGAGCAGGACGTCTTCGAGGCCCTCAAGGATTTCGCGACCCTGGGCGCGGACAGCCCCTTCTTGAAGGAGCTCACCGCGGGTGAGCTCGACTCCCTGAGCGAGCGGCAGCTCACGGCCGTCCTGCGCAACGTCTTCGGCCTGCGCCGTTCCGTCCTCTACACCGGAAACCGCTCCCCGGAGGACGTGGCCAAAGCCCTCTCGGCGGCCCAGGGGCGCCGCCGCTACCGCGACCCGCCGGCCGCGCCCCCAAGGCGCCTCCTCGTCCCCGCGCGCTCCCGGGTGGTCTTCGTCCACCAAGAGGGCCTGTCGCAGGCGATGATCGGCGTCAGGGCCGCGGACGGTCCGTTCCAGCCCCGCAACCGCGTCGAGGTGAATCTCTACGACGTCGCGATGGACGGGGGCATGGCCGGGATCTACTTCCAGGAGGTGCGCGAGGCCCGCGCCATGGCCTACACCGCCAAGGGCGGCTACTACTCGGGCCCCCGGCGCCAGGACGACGCCTACCTATGGGCCTACGCCGCGACCCAGGGCGACAAGGCGGTCGACGCCGCGCGCCTCCTGGGCGAGCTCATGCGGCGGCCGCCGCTGACGGACGAGCGCCTGGCCAAGGCCCGGCGAGACCTCGAGCAGCAGCTGCGCACCACGGCTCCGCGCCTGAGCGCCATCCCCCAGGCCGTGCTCGACTGGGAGAATCTGGGCTACGCGCGAAATCCCCTCCCCGGCCTCTTCCGGAGGCTGCCCACCCGCGGGCCCGAGGACGTCCGGCGCTTCGCCGCCCGCTTCGCGGGCAAGCCCCTCACCTTCTTCGTCCTCGCCGACCGCTCGCGCGTGGACCTGGCCGGCCTGCGCGCCCTGGGCGACTTCGAGGAGCGCACGCCGGACGAGCTCTACCCTTTCTAGCGCGCGAAGTAGGCGCCGACCCCGCGCCAGATCGCCGCGGCCAGCTTCTCCTGCCACTTGAGATCGGCGACCCGCGCCGCCGCCCCGGGGTCGCGGATGTTGCCCAGCTCGACCAGGACGCTGGGGACGGCCGAGCTCTTCAGGACCGCGAAGGCCCCGTGCTCGAGCTCGCCGGTCTCGAAGCCCGAGGCCAGCAGGGACTTCTTGATGGCGAGCGCCAGGCGCCGCGAGTCCGCCACCGCCGCCGCCGGCGGGTCCGGGAGGTGCCGCTCCTTCTCGCGCTTGAGGCCCCGGGGGATCAGCCGGTTCTTGCCGAAGACGTAGAGGACCACCCCGCGCCGGGCCTTGCCCCGCGTGTCGTCGACGTGGAAGGAGAGGAAGGCGGCCGCCCCGGCCCTGGCCCCCGCCTCCACCCGGTCGCTCAAGAGGACGTATTCGTCGTCGTCGCGGGTGAGCGCGCCGGAGAATCCCTCCGGCGCCAGGCGGTCCATGGCGCGCGCCATGGACAAGGAGAGGTTCTTCTCGAGGATCTTGTGCCGGACCACGCCCAGATCCTTGCCGCCGTGGCCGGGGTCGAGCGCCACGACCTTCCTGGCTGCCGACGCCGTGGAAAGGGACAAGAGCGCGAGCAAAGCGGCCTTCACCGGGAGAGTATAGGGAACTTTCCGGGCGCCTCGGAGGGTCACAAAATCGTCACGCGCTTGGAACAAGACCTCAATTCCTACGGCCGAGGCATTTCGCTTAAATAATGGGCTGCCGGCGAGACATATGACCGACCGCTACATCCTGCTTGTCGAAGACGACCTCGAGGACGTCGAGTTCGCGCGGCTCGCGTTCCAGGAGGCGGGAAACGCCCCGGCGCTCGAGGTCGCGCGCGACGGCGCCGACGCCCTGGACTTCCTGCTCCTGCGCGGGCCCCACGCCGGCCGCCCGCCGATTCCCCCGGTGCTCGTCCTTCTCGACCTCAAGCTGCCCAAGCTCGGCGGGCTCGAGCTCCTGCGCCGGATCCGGGAGCACCCGCGCCTGCGCTCGCTCGCGGTGATCGTCCTCACGTCCTCCCAGCTGGAAGCGGAGATCGCCGAGGCCCGGCGCCTGGGTGTCCTCCTGTACAGCCGCAAGCCCCAGGGCCGCGAGCAGTTCCTCGAGCTGGCCCGGCACATCCACTCGCTGATCTCGTCCGAGTCGGCGCTGCCTTAGTCTCGCGCGGGACCGTCAGCGGATCTCGTAGATCGCGCTGCCGCCGCGGCGGCCGATCTCCCGGAACTCGAGGCCGGACAAGAGCACCCCCGCGGAGGAGTCGGCCAGGACTTCGGGGGCGACGATCACGGGATCGCCCGCCGCGCGCAAGGCGTCCACGCGCGCCTTCAAGGCCTCCGCGTCGGGGAAATAGCGCAGGTTGAGCGGGCGCAGGTGCGCGAAGTAGGGCACGTAGACCTGGCCCGCCGAGGAGACCGCCACCCAGGCGTTCTCCGGGGCGAGCTTGGCGATGGCGATCGCGTCCTGATAGGCCTCGTTGCGCGCGATGTCGGCGCGGGGGCCGACCGCCGTCGCCGCGTTGAGCGCCCCGGCCAGGACCGCCCACGAGGCCAGCGCCGCGACCCGCCCGCGGCCCTTGAGCGCCTCGGCCGCGAGGAACCAGAGGGGCAGGAGGTCCGTGATCCGGTAGACGATGGTGTAGGGTTCCCAGAGGACGTAGAGGAGCGCGTAGCCCGCGAGCCAGAGCAGGCAGGCGCGGGCCTTGGGGCGCAGGTCGCGGGCGCCCAGGCCCGCCAGCCCCAAGGCCGCGAAGGCGAGGAGGCCCGCCGCGACGCTGGCCCAGAACCCCTCCAAGGGGTCGCAAAATATGCGCAGGCACATGGTGAGCCAAGCCCAGATCCCCGAAAGCGAGAGGCCGCCGTGCCAGAGGAAGCTCTTGCTCGTGGTCAGCGCCGCCGAGCCGAGGAGCCAGATCGTGA
>DATLOS010000512.1:0-3889 GCA_035536155.1 Elusimicrobiota bacterium | reverse complement strand
CCCGCATAGGCGCGGCCACCGTCGCGCCCAGGACGGGCTGGACGGCGACGATCACGCTGAGGACCGCGCTCGGGATGCGCCTCATCGAGCCGATTTTAGGCCATTGCCCCCGATCAACACGCGGCCCTAGGTCCCAACTCGCGGCGGATAAAGGTCCTCTTTTCCGCTGGGACTTTGGAGATCGTTTCTTAATCTCTGTCCCCGCGTCCAGGCGACAAAAAAGGCCCTCCCCCCGTCGGGGGAGGGCCTTTCGGCGCGGCTCCTACTTCGCCGGCGGAGCGAAGCGCGCGTCGACGCGGCTCCACCACGCGTCCGCGTAGCGCCGGATCCAGGCGTCGTGGTCCTCGAAGGTGTTCTCGAGCGCGGCCGGCTCCTTCGCCGCCTCCGCGATGATCGCCTTGCCCAGCTCGCGGTCCGCCGCGTCCTCCGAGTTGCCCCAGGGGTTGATGTCCCATAGGGCGCGGCCGATGTTGCGGCGGAGCATCTTCGCCGCCCCATCGAGCGCGAGGCGCTCCCTCGCGCTCAAGCTCTTATCGGTCGCGAGCATGTCGCGGACCGCGGCGAGCGTGTAGAGGTCCATCAGCGGCTCGAAGGCGCGGATCAGCATGCGCTGGCGCCGCGCCATCTCCTCGAAGCCCAAGGCCTTCCGGAGGCGGGACGGCATGAGCGGCGCGATCTTCTCCAGGAGGAACGCCGTCATGAGGAAGCGCGCCGAGAAGCGCGCCGTCTGCTTCTGGATGAAGGCCGCGTCCGAGCGCCCGATCGCGCCCCGGCCGGCGGAGAGATACAGGTAGGACGCGAGCCACGCCGCGGCCGCGCCCGCGGCGATCCCGGCCGCGAGGAGCGCGTTCGACGCGAGCCACGCTCCGAGGAGCGGGAGGCCGCCCGAAAGCGTCAGGAACGCGGCTCCGGCCAGGATGGGCAGCGCGACCAGCTCCGGCAGCCGCGCCATGACCTGGTTGAACATCCACTTCATCGCCTTGAGCGGGTTCATCATCTCGAACTGGATCGAGAACCCGGCGAAGAGGTGGACGGCCTGCTTCATGGCGTCGTCCTGGCCCTCCACGATCTTGGTGATCCAGGCGTTGCGCACCTCGCGCTCGATGCCCGCGGGGGCGCCGATCATGAGGGCGTGCCCGCCGCCCAGCTCGCGGGCGTCGGAGGCGATCTCCCAGGCCTGCGAGGCGACGCGCGCCTTGATCGCGGCCGAGAGCGACGCCAGGCCCATGCCCGCGTTGTCGTCGGCCAGGGCCGAGGTCATGCGCGCGACCGCGCGCAGGGCCGCCGCCTTGCGCTGCGCGGCGCCGATCTTCACCTGGGCGTTCTCCATGTCCGCCTGGACGGCCGGCTTGTCCGAGGTCTTGTACATGTCGAACATCTGCCGGGTCATCGCCCAGCCCAGCATCTGGGAGCTGAACCAGGTCGCGGCCTTCGAGAGGATGGGGCCGAAGCCGATGCGGCCCGCGTTCAAGGACATCAGCGGGATCTGGATGCCCTGGCCTATGCCGCCGAGGATGTTCCCCCCGGGCACCTGGAAGCCGTTCATCTGGATGTAGGACTGGTCCGTGCCTCGGATGACCGGCAGGCCGAACCCGTCGCGGGTGAAGGAGGTGATGCGCATCCCCCGGTCCCGCAGCTCGCGGAGCTTGGGGATCTTCTGCTCGAACGTCTCGTTGAGCAGGAAGGGCAGGTCCACGATGAACACCGTGGGGCCGAGGTCGCGGCCCTTGTACATGGTGTGGCCGGCGACCAGGTAGACCACCTCGGCGTCGATCAAGCCGGTGATGAAGATCTTCTCGCCGCTGAGCGTCGCGCTCTTTCCGCTGGCGGCCAGCGCCCGGGCCACCTCGGCGCGCAGCTGGGCGTTGGCTTCCTTGATCTTCTTCTTGCCCGCGGCGCGGGCCTTGGCCGGGTCGGAGAGCCAGTCGTACTTGGAGAGGTCCAGCCCCAGGTCCGGGAGCTCCGCCGTTGTGGCCACCTTCTTGGTGTCCGTGCCGGCGCCCGGCTCGGTGAGGCCGAAGGCCGCGAGGGCGCGGCCCTTGGCCTTCTTTTCCAGATAGGTCTTCTTCTGCGCCTTGGTGCCGAACATGAGCATCGGCGCCGAGCCGATGGTGTTGTCGGCGCTGACGTTGGTGCCGATGGAGAAGGAGATCTCGGCGAAGGTCTCGAGGATCTGGCCGTACTCGACCTGGTGGAGGCCGAGGCCGCCGTAGCGCTTCGGGACCTTGAGGCGGAAGAGGCCCAGCTCGCTGGCGCGCTGCATCACCTCGGGGGGCGTGTCATTGTCGACGTCGACCTGGTGCGGGTCCACGACCGGGTTCCAGGAGCGCACGGTCTCGACGTCGAGCCCGGTCATCGCGAGGGCTTCCCGCATCGCCGGCGTGGGCGCGTCGAGCTGCGCGAGCAGCGCGTTCCGGCCCGCCGGGTCCTTGGCCTTGGGCCAGAGGCCGATGCGGATCAAGGTCTTCCAGGCGTCGATGACCTCCTGGCGCTCCGGCGAGAGCTTCTTGTGGGCGCGGAAGATGCCCAGGAGGTCCATGCGTCCGCGGTACATGTCGGGGAAGAAGACCTCGGGCTTGCGCTCGCGGCCGCCGGCCATGGACTTGGCCTCGGCCTGGGCCGCGGAGTCCCCCGAGGCGGAGGCGGCGGGCCGGAAGAAGAAGTAGAGCGCGATCGGCAGGATGGCCGAGACCGCGAGCAGCACGGGCGTGGAGATGGATGCCAGAATAGGCGCCGCCGCGAGGACGGCGCCGACGCCCCAAGCCTGGGCGCGCGCGGGCGCGACGTAAGGCACCTTGGCCGACGCCTGGGGCGCGAAGGAGGAGGCCGCAGCGAGGTCCGGGCGGGCGGTTCCGAGCGAGGACGTCGGCGCCGCGCCGACCTCTCCGTCGGCGGCGGCGCGGGAGTTCTCGAAGGTCGCGTTCAAGGCGGGCTGCGCCGAGCCCCGGCCGATGCGGGCGCCGAGGGACTGCAGGCTTCCAAAGGAGGTGACGGGGGCGGCCGACTCCTGGGACTGAGACGCGGCGGATGAGTCCGCATGGAAGCGGCTCGGCTCGGCGACGACGCCGGGCAGGCCCGCCGTAGGCTTGGCGTTCGGAGAGGAGGGCACGAGGCCCGAGGGCGCCTCGAAGCCGGTGACGGCCGCCGGCGCTAGAGCCGCGTCGGCCTGCGCTTGGGGCGCGACGGGAATATCCGCTGGCGCCGCGAGGCCGGCCGCCGAGAGCCCAGCCGAGACGTCCTGCGAGAGGGCCGGAAGCTCAAGGGACGCCGCGCCAACCGACGGGACGAAGCCGGCGGCCGCCGGGATCTGGAACGAGGGAGCGGCGGAACGCGCGTTGACGGCCTGGGAGGCCATGGCGTAGGGGACTCCCCCCGGCGCCAGCGCCGCGAGAATCGCGGAGATTGCCGTCGCGACCGTCTTCTTGATGGTCATTGCGTCCTCCCTACTCGTAGATCCGCCGGCCCTGCTCGGCGCGCTCCACCAGCCACGGCGACGGCTCGAAGATCGGGCCGTACCGCTGCGCGTAGCGGCGAAGCGCGGCGACCACGTTGGCCACGCCGTCCTGGTCCGCGGTGCGCATGAGGCCGCCCGAGGACGTCGGCCAGCCCATGCCCGCGGTCATCGCGATGTCCACCTCCGCCGGGGAGTCCACGACGCCCTCGGCCAGCATGCGCGCGCCCTCGTTGATCATGAGATAGCGCAGGCGCTGCTCGATCTCGCGGTCGGATATTTTCCGCTGGGCCGGCCGGGTCGAGCGAACGATCCGCGCCTCGGCCGCCAGGAGAGTCCGTTCGACCTCTCCGGCGATCATATGTTGGCTTCCATCGTCGCGCACCGCGCGGATATTGGCCAAGCCGGCGTTCTCGGGCGCGCTGCCCTCGGGGTCGC
>DATLOS010000511.1:0-5605 GCA_035536155.1 Elusimicrobiota bacterium | reverse complement strand
GACAGGCGGCGTAGTTCTCCACGATGGGGTAGAGAAAAAGCGCCGGCCAGAGTGTCCAGCGCGGGCGTTCGGGCGCCGAAGGCATGGTCAGAGAATAGGTGGGAAATGATAAAATCTCCAATCCCAAATGGATAAATTCGTCATCCGCGGCGGCGCGCCGCTCTCCGGCCGGCTCAAGGTCAACGGCTCCAAGAACTCGGCCCTTCCTATATTGATCGCGACGCTGCTCACGGACGAGGCCTGCGTCATCGACAACGTGCCGCTGCTGCGCGACATCCGCACCACCTTCCGCCTCCTGGAGACCTTGGGCAAGAAGGTGACGGTCGAGGATCACACCGTTCGCGTCGAGGCCCACCGCCCGCTCAAGACCCGCGCGCCCTACGATCTCGTCAAGCAGATGCGCGCCTCGATCCTGGTCGCGGGTCCGCTGCTGGCCCGCTTCGGCGAGGTGCGCGTGCCCCTTCCCGGCGGCTGCGCCATCGGCATGCGTCCCATCGACATCCATCTCAAGGCCTTCGTCGACCTGGGCGCCTCCTGCCGCACCGATAAAGGCGACGTCGTCTTGACCGCGAAGACCCTGCGCCCCGGCAAGGTCCGCTTCAAGTTCCCCAGCGTGGGCGCCACCGAGAACCTGATGATCGCGGCGGCGGCCCTCTCCGGCCGCACCGTCATCGAGAACGCGGCGCGCGAGCCCGAGATCGAGGACTTGGCCAACTTCCTGACGGCGATGGGCGCGCGCGTGCGCGGCGCCGGGACGGCGCGCGTCGAGGTCCTGGGGCGGCCCGGCCTGCGCGGGGTGCGCCACCGGGTGATCCCGGACCGCATCGAGACCGGGACCTACCTTTTGGCTTGCGCGGCCGCGGGGGGGAAGATCTTCCTCGAGGACGCCGTGCCCCATGACCTCGAGGCCCTCTTGCGCGGCTTGGAGCGCGCCGGCGCCAAGGTGCGCCGCGAGGCCGGCGGCATCGGCCTGGCCGCTCCCAAGCGCTTGAAGCCCGTGTCGATCGTCACCGCGCCGCACCCGGGATTTCCCACCGACCTCCAGGCGCCGTGGATGGCCTGCATGACCTTGGCCTCCGGCAACACCCACGTGCGCGAGGAGGTCTTCGAGCGCCGCTTCCTCCACGCGGCCGAGCTCGCGCGCCTCGGCGCCCTGATCTCGGTGGACGGGGACGCCGCGACGGTCTCCGGCGTGAGCGAGCTGCAGGGCGCCTCGATCATGGCTTCCGACATCCGCGCCGGCGCGGCCCTCGTGGTCGCCGGGCTCGCGGCCAAGGGCACGACCGAGATCCAGCGCGTCTACCACATCGACCGCGGCTACGAGAGGATCGAGGAGCGCCTCAAGAAGCTGGGCGCCCGCATCCGCCGCGTCGCGGCGTGATGAACGCCTTCGAGCGGGCCCTGCGCCTCCTCGACGAGCGGCAAGAGACCCGCTGGGAGCTGGGCCTGGGCCGCATCCGCGGCCTGCTTCATCGGCTGGGCGATCCGCAGGACGCCGTCCCGGCCATCCACGTCGCGGGCACCAACGGCAAGGGCTCCTTCTGCGCCTTGCTCGCCTCGGTCCTGGGCGAGGCCGGCCTTAAACCGGGGCTCTACACCTCGCCCCATCTCTCAACCCCGACCGAGCGCATCGTCCTCGACGGCGAGGCGGTCTCGCCGGAAGCCTTTGGCGAGCTGCTCGAGCGCGTCCGGCGCGCCGAGGAGGAGCCCGCGACCTACTTCGAGCTCCTCACCGCGGCCGCCTTCGTCCATTTCCAGGAGAGCGGCGCGCGCGCGGCGGTGCTCGAGACCGGCCTGGGCGGGCGGCTCGACGCGACGAACGTCGTGGCGCGGCCGGCGCTGACCGTGATCACGTCGATCGGCCTCGATCACGTCCAGCATCTCGGGCCGACCGTGGCCGACATCGCCCGCGAGAAGGCGGGCATACTCAAGGCGGGGGTCCCGGTCCTCCTCGGCCCCATGCCGGCCGAGGCACGGGCGGTGATCGATGCCCGCGCCCGCGAGCTCGGCTGTCCCGTCCTGCCGGACGCGCCCGCTCTCGAGCCGGCTCGGAGTCTATGGGAGGAGGGACGCCAGATCGCGGGGAAATACGAGATCTCGTTGCTCGGCCGCGCGGCGCTCGCCAACGCGGGCCTCGTCCTCGCCGCCGTCGCGGAGCTGCGCCGGCGGGGCTGGACGATCCCGGAGGAGGCCGTCGCGCGCGGCCTGCGCGCCGCGCGCTGGCCCTGCCGCTTCGAGCCCGTCTCCCGGCGCGGAAAGACCGTGATCCTCGACGGGGCGCACAACGAGGACGCGATGAAGGCCTTCCTCGAGACCTGGAAGGCTTCGCCCTGGTCGCGGGGCGGGACGCTGGTCTTCGGCGTGCTGGCCGACAAGGACTGGAAGACGCTGGCCGCGCTCGCCGCCTCGGCCGGGGCGCCGGTCGTCTGCGTGCGTCCCGACTCGCCGCGGGCCCTGGCTGCCGAGACTCTGGCCGCGCGCTTGCTGGAGCTGGGAGCGAGCGCCCGCGTCGCGCCCTCGCTCGAGGCGGCTCTGGATTCCTGCCCCGCGTCGGCGGCCGTGTGCGGGTCCTTCTATCTGGCGGGAGCGGCGCGCCGCGCGCTCCAGGGGGCGTGCGCATGAGCCGATTCGGGCTGGGCATCGACGCGGGCGGGACCTTCACCAAGCTCTTCGCGGTTTCCTCGTCGGGAAAGCTCCTGGGGGAGGATTCGATCCCCACGCGCCCGGAGGCGGGCCCCAAGGACTACGTCCGCCGCCTGGCCGCCGGGGTGCGTTCGCTGGAGAACCGGCTCGGCCGGCGCGCGGACGCGGCCTGCCTGGCCATCGCGGGCGACGTGGACTCCGAGGCCGGCGTCATCCGTCGCTCGCCCAACCTGCGCCGCTTCGAGCGCTTCCCTCTGAGCGCGGCCCTGCGCAAGGCGCTCAAGCGCGGCGTCGCCATGCACAACGACGCCAACATGGCGGCCTGGGGCTGCTACGTCCTCGAGCTGGGGCGCAAGTGCCCGGACTTGGTCGCGATCACCTTGGGCACGGGGGTCGGCGGGGGCGTCATCCTGGGCGGACGCCTCCATCTCGGCGCCACGGGCTCGGCCGGCGAGATCGGGCACATGCGCGTCCACCCCGGCGGGGAGCTCTGCAACTGCGGCGCCCGCGGCTGCCTGGAGGCCTACGCCGGCTCCTACGGCATCCTGCGCCACGCGCGGCGCCTGCTCGCCGAGAGCCCGCGGCGCAAGAGCGTCCTGCGCTCGGCGGCGCACCTCGACCCCAAGGCGGTGTTCGAGGCGGCGCGCGCGGGGGACTGGGCCGGGCGCGCGGCGTACCGGCGCGTGGGCGAGTCGCTCGGGGTCGGCATCGTGAACCTGGTCTATCTCTTCAACCCCGGCGCGGTGGTGATCGCGGGCGGCGTGTCGCGCGCGGCCCCGCTCTTCATGGCGTGGATCCGGCGGGCTTTGGCGGCCGAGAGCTTCCGCGTCCCGTTCGGCGCGGCCAAGGTCGTGATCGGGCGCTCGGCCCAGCTCGGCGCCTTCGGCGCCGCGCTCTACGCCTTGGAGGAGGACGCCTGAGGCTGCTCTTAGCCGGCTGGATCGCGTGGGCCGGCCTGGGGGCGGGGCCTCTCTTCGCCCAGCCGCCGGACAAACCCTCCGAGGAGCATGCCCTGCCTGCCGCGCCCGCCGAGGCGGTGCGCTTCGAGGCCGACCGCTTCGAGTGGGAGGGGAGCACGAGCCCCGCGAAGGACAAGCGCGGCTCGCTCATGCGCCTGCATGGGCACGTGGTGGTGTGGGACTCGACGCGCACCATCCGCGCGGGCGATCTTCGCCTCAACTTGGACGAGCGGCGGGCCTGGGCCTCCCACGGCTTCTCCCTCGACGAGGGACAGGGCGGCGTCTCGGGGCAGGGCGGCGAGTACGACTTCGACCGCCACGACGGCCTGGTCCTCGACGCCCTGGGCGAGTACCCGCCCTGGCGCATCTGGTCGCGCGACGCGACCGTCGACGACTCGCGCAAGGGAACCTTCCGCAAGAGCATCTTCACCAGCTGCGACTCCAACCCGCCCCACTACCACTTCCGCGCCTCGCGCGTGCGCGTCTCCCCGAAGAAGTGGATGTACGCGACCAACGTCCTCTTCTACCTCGGCCGCACGCCGGTGTTCTACACGCCGTTTTTGTGGAAGTCGCTGCGGCCCAAGCACGTCATCCCGGCGCGGGTGAACCCGGGCTACGACCACCGCAACGGCGCCTTCCTGCGCACCACCACCGCGTTCTCGGTGAGCGAGGCGATGTACGGCAAGCTCTTCCTGGACTACTACGGGGCCCTCGGGCCCGGCGTGGGCTCCGAGCTCCAGTTCCGCCGCTCGGAGAACGCGCGCGGCGCCCTCTTCGCCTACCGCATCCACGACAAGCACACCGGCACCGAGCGCTGGGCGCTCCTCGGCAGCCACTTCCAGACCTTGCCCTCGAGCTTCACCTTCCAGGGCCGGCTCCAGGCGCAGTCGGACTCCGACTTCAACAACCACTTCCAGCGCTCCAGCGCCTTCCGCGTCTCCCCCGAGCTCATAAACGGCGCGGCCGTCGCCCGCGCCGGGACCTGGGGCACGACCCGCATCCTCTACTCCCGCCGAGACGTGGCCGGCTCGACCGGGACCTACCGCCGCGACAACGAGAGCCTGCCCCGCGTCGAGTTCCAGAGCGCGGCGTTCTCGCCCAAGGCGGTCCCGGTGCTGCTCACGGTGGACTCCTTCGCCGACGACAACTACAACCAGGCCCGCGGCTTCCAGCAGAAGTCCGCGGGGGCGGGATTTGCCGCGACCCAGACCAAGGTCCTGGCGCGCGGGGTGAGCCTCACGCCCCGCGTGGCCTACCACGAGACCTACGAGGACCGGCGCGACGCCCTCACCAGCTTCGGCTCGAGCCAGACCTACCGCGACGCCTTCGTCGGCGCCTACGACGCCGGCTCCAACCTGCGCGTCTCCAGCCCCTTCGGCGCTTGGGACGCGGGCTACGCCTTCCGCCGCCGCTTCAAGCCCGGGACTTTCCAAGAGGACGCGGGGGCCGTGGACTACGGCATCGAGAGCAACCTCGCGACCTTGCAGGACACCATCCGCCCCAACCGGTACACGCTGCTGCGCCTGGGCGGCGGCTTCGACTTCCGGCGCTGGCGCGACCACGACCCAGGCTTCCGGGAGCGGGTGGTCCCTTTCTTGGCCGACGCCGCGTGGACGAAGGGGCTCTGGCAGCTCACCGCGCGGGACCAGTACCAGCTGGGGGAGGGCAACCGCTCGCTGATCCTGGCGGCCGACCGCGGCGACCGCCTGGGCACCTTCGCGGGCGTGAGCGGCAGCTACAACCACGTCAACTCCAGCGAGTACATCGCCGCGACCGAGTTCGGCTGGGCGCCCGCGAGCTCCACCTGGCGCCTGGGCGGAGCCCTGCGCTACGTCGCGCGCGGCCTGGGCGGGCCGGAGATCGCCGCGCTGCGCATCTACGAGAAGGAGCTCTCGATCACGCGCGACTTCCACGACTTCCACACCCGCCTCCTCTTCCGGGTGCGGCCCGGCGGGGTCAAGGAGGCGCAGGCCCGCGTCGAGCTGCGCCTGGGCAAGGAAGGC
>DATLOS010000510.1:0-2234 GCA_035536155.1 Elusimicrobiota bacterium | reverse complement strand
CCAGGTCGAGCACCCCGTGACCGAGACCGTCACCGGCCTCGACCTCGTGGTGGAGCAGATCCGCCTCGCCGCGGGCGAGCGGCTCTCCTTCGACCAGGCGCGGGCCTCCCAGATCCGCTGCCACTCCATCGAGCACCGCATCAACGCCGAGGACCCGGATCGCGGCTTCGCGCCGTGCCCGGGCCTGGTGGAGAGTCTGGACCTTCCCGGCGGGCCGGGGGTTCGCGTCGAGACGCATCTCTACGCGGGCTACACCGTGCCCAGCTACTACGACAGCCTGCTGGCCAAGCTGATCGTGAACGCGCCCGACCGCCTCGCCGCCATAGAGCGGGCGCGCCGGGCCCTGTCCGAGTTCAAGGTGGGCGGGCTCCACACCACCATCCCCTTCCACCAGAAGGTGCTGGCGCACCCGCGCTTCCGCGGCGGGGACTTCGACACCCGCTTCGCGGACGAGCTGCAGAGCGCGCCCGCCGGAGTATCGGCCAATGGCAAGCATTAAAGAGACGGTCGAGGGACAGCTCGCCGAGAGCGCCCGCGTCATCGCCGCCACCGCGCAGCGCTCGCAGGACGTCGCGCGCATGGGAGAGATCCTGGTCGCGGCTTACAAGAAGGGCAACAAGCTCCTCAGCTTCGGCAACGGCGGCTCCGCCTGCGACGCGCAGAACTTCGCCGACGAGCTGGTCGGCCGCTACGAGCGCAACCGCCCGGGCCTGCCCGCGCTCTCGCTGACGGTCAACACCTCGGACCTCACGTCGATCGGCAACGACTTCGGCTTCGACGAGGTCTTCGCCCGCCCCCTGCGGGCCATGGCGAAGCCGGGCGACGTCGCCGTCGCCATCTCCACGAGCGGCAACTCCCCGAACGTGCTCAAGGCGGCGCAGGCCGCGCGCGAGCTCGGCCTGCCCGTGCTCGGCCTCTCCGGCGAGAGCGGCGGCAAGCTCAAGGCGCTCTGCGACGTGTGCCTCTGCGTCCCGTCGAAGACCGTGGCGCGCATCCAGGAGGCGCACATCGCCGTGATCCAGATCCTGTGCGGGATCGTCGAAGAGGCGATGTTCCCGGACGCGCCGAAGGCCCACTAGGTGCTCGTCTCCCTCCCCAAGCTCCTGGCGCTTCGCCGCGCATGGGCCCGGAAAGGGAGCCGGGTCGTCTTCACGAACGGGGTATTCGACATCCTCCACGCGGGCCACGTCGAGCTCCTCCAGAAGGCGCGGCGGCTGGGCGACGCCTTGATCGTCGGCGTGAACGCCGACGCCTCCGTGCGCCGCTTGAACAAGGGGCCCGAGCGGCCCATCAACCGCCTGAAGGATCGCGCGGCCGTGCTGGCCGCCCTCTCCTGCGTGGACGCCGTCATCTCTTTCCGCGAGGACACGCCCGAGCGCCTCATCGCCCGCCTCAAGCCCGACGTCCTGGTCAAGGGCGGCGACTATCGCGCCGACCAGATCGCCGGGCGCCGGCACGCCGGCCGCGTCGTCGTGATCCCGCTCAAGCGCGGCTACTCCACCACCGGCATCGTGCGCAAGCTGCGGGCCGGCTAGTGCGCCTGCTCCTCCTTCTCAACGGCGAGGTCCCGGACCCGGGCCTGGCGCTGCGCGCGGCGGCGGCCTGCGACGCCGTCATCTGCGCCGACGGGGGCGTCCGCCACGCGAAGCGGCTCAAGATCCAGCCCCGCTTCGTCGTGGGCGACATGGACTCTTTGCCCAAGCCCTTGCCGCGCTGGCCCGGGACGACCTACGTCTGCGACTTCGACGAGGATCGCTCCGATCTCGAGAAGGCCCTTTCCTTCTGCGAGCAAGCCGGCGGCGGCGAGCTCTGGATCGCGGGCGCGCTGGGCGGGCGCCTGGACCACTCCCTAGTGAACCTCGCCGTGCTCGAGCACGCGGCGCGCCGCCTCCCGCTGACCTTGATCGACCGCGGCATGGGACGCGTCCTCGGCCCCGGCCGCCATGCCGTCGAGTGCCGCCCCGGCGATGTCCTCTCGCTTTTGGCCTGCGGCGCGGGCGCGCGGGTCTCTTTCTCCGGCGTGCGCTACCCGCTCCGCCGCCACCGCCTCGTCCCGGGAAGCCGCGGCCTGAGCAACGTGGCGCGCGGGCGCGCCGCCCGGCTCGAGGTCCACGCGGGGCGGGTATGGCTGCTGCGCCCCTGAGCTCGCCCGCGGACGCCGCGGCGCTCCTCGCCTTCCTCGCCGCGACGTCGGGCCTGGGATTCCTGGCCGCGCGCAAGCGCCGCTCCAGCGC
>DATLOS010000509.1:0-3251 GCA_035536155.1 Elusimicrobiota bacterium | reverse complement strand
CGCGGGCGATCGGGACGCAGCCCACGTAAGGAAGCTGGTCCGCGAGGCATTTCAGGCTGAGCGCCTTGCCGGAAACGCCCAGGAAGAGACGCGACTCCCACAGCGCGCGCCGGACCGGATGCTCCAAGCCGCCCGGGCCGGCGGAGAAGGCGCGCTCCGCCGCGGCCCAGAGCCAGCGCAGCGCCGGCTCCCAGTCCCCGTACTCCCCCGCCGACGCCAGGATATCCCCGGAGCGCCGGCACCCTTCGAGGAGCAGGCTCTCAACCTGCCGCTCCACCGACTCCAGCGCGGTGGCGAGCTCGGGCCCCTCGAGCACGCCGGCGCGCGAGACGTTGAGGCGGAAAGCGTCGCAGTTGACTCCCGCGTCGACCTGGGCGAAGGGCAGGCGGCGGGACACCGCCGCGACCTGGACGCCGAGTTGGGAGAGCGCCACCTCGCTCGCCGGCAGGTCGAGCCGCCGCGGCAGCGCGACGAAGCCGCGCCGCCCCTCCTCGCGCCAGTCGAGGCGCAGGCCCTCCGGAGCCAGCGGCTCCTCGGGCAGGCCGCGGAACGCGAGCGGGACGTCGAGGAGCGCGCAGGCCTCCCGCAGACGGGCCGCGCACTCCCGCGGGCGCTCCCAGGCGCCGTCGGGGAACGCGACCGACAAGACCGTGCCCTCGCCGTCCGCCTCCGCGACGAGGCCGCTCTTGCCCGGGCCCGCCGACGAGAAGCGAAACCGCTCCCCCGGCGCTCCCGAGCGCACCTCGACGGCCCGCGGCCCGAGGCGGAAGGCGCCCAGCGCGCCGACCAGAACCTGCTCGAGGCGGCCGTCGGCGTCGCGGCCTTCCGCCCAGGCCCGGAACGGGTCCCCGAACTGCTCCGCGAGAAAGGGCTTGCCCCCGAACCGGAGCCGGACCTCCGAGCCGTCCGCGGCCGCCTCGATGGCCGCGGCGCCGGAGAGGACCGCGCAGCGCGCCCAGGGCAGGAGGAAGGCGGCCGGGTCGGGGAGCTGGTAGCGCTGGAGCACGGCCAGCGCCTTGCGCCAGTCCATGCGCAGACGGCCTCCGCCCACCCATGTGGCCCCCACCTCCGTAGTATGGAGCGAGCCTCGCGGCCTTCAAGGGTCCCCGAAGGCTCTTGCCAAGGCCCCGAATTCCTGATACTTGTACGTCGATGAGCCTCCGCGCGGCCCTTGCGGCCCTGTCGCTCCTCGCCGCGGCCTCCCCGGTTTGGGCGGCGCAGTCCAAGCTGGCCAACGCCAAGCTCTGGCAGGAGCGCTTCTTCTGGGACGGCATGACCTCGGCGCGCAGCAAGGCGGCGCGGGTCTCCGCCGATCCGCGCCTCCTCGAGGTGGTCAACCTCCTCGCCCACCAGGTCGCCCAGCAGGCCCTCAACGTCCAGCAGATCCAGAGCTACGCCAAGGCCCAGGTCGACAACGTCCGCTTCGCCTTCAACCAGGAGGACCCCGGCCCGAGCCTCGCCGTGATCCAGAACAACTTCACGACCTTGGGCAAGGGCACCGAGCAGATCCGCAACAACCTGTACTACCTCACCACGCGCACCCGCCTATGCTCCTCCCAAGCCCTGCCCGACCCGAAGCTCACCCAGCAGGCGACCATCCTGATCGCCCAGATCCAGAACGTCCAGCTCAAGCTCAACGCCCTCTACCTCGACACCGCCTCGGTCGCGCGCATGGTGCGCGCCGAGCAGTGGGGCGTGGACCAGTACTTCCGCTATAACACGGAATACCTGCTCAACACGGTCGTCTCCGTCCAGGACTCGGTGTTCTCCGTCTACAACTCGGCCTACGAGCTCTACCTCCTCTCCCGCTGACGCGAAATTTTTTATACTGGCGCGGATGGCTCCCCTCCTCGCGCTGGCCCTCGCGGCCCTGGCCGCGCCCGCCGGCGCCGTCGTGATCCCCGCGATCCCGGGCGCGCCGCCCTCCGGCGACGAGCCGGCCGCGGTCGAGATCTCCCCCACCGCGAGCGCGGGAGAGCTGGCCACGCGCTACATCGAGGCGATCCGGGTCGACGAGAAACTGGCGCTCCTGCAGAGGCTGGCCGCGACCAAGGCCCGCCAGCCGCAGGACCTGCGCGCGATGCTCAACCTCTACTCCCGCTCCGACCCGGAGGCGCGCAAGGCCGTGGAGCGGTCGCTCTCCCTGCTCTCGCCCCGGGACGCGGCCCTGGCCCCGGTGTTCACCGCCCTGCTCAACATGGACGATCCCGCGTTCCAGCAGTTCGCGCTCATGGGCGCCTACGCCGTGCGCGACGCCGAGGCGCTTCCCGTCCTGCGCAAGCTGGCGGAGACGCCGCTGTCCAAGGAGCCCGGCGCCGAGAGCTCGGCGCAGGAGGCGGCCGCCTGGCAGTTGGGCATCCAGGCCGTCCAGGCGCTGGCGCTTTGGCAGGGCGACAAGGCCTATCCGCTCCTCCTCAAAAAAGCGCAGGAGACGCCGCTCCTGGCGGAGCCGCTGGCGCGCCAGTATTGGCCCCGCTTCCTGCCCGAGCTGGTGCGCTGGTCCGAGTCCTCCGACGCGAAGGAGCGCGAGCGCGCCAGCCGCGCCTGGAACGCGCAGATCCCCGTCGACCTGCTGCGCCAGACCGCGCCGGAGCTGCGCCGCATCGTCCTCGACCGGGGCAAGCGCGCGGAGACCCGCCACGGCGCCGCGATCCAGCTGGGCCTTTGCGCCTCGAGCGCCGCGGTCGCCGGCCTCCTCGCCGACCGGCAGGCCTCGAAGGACGACGCCACCCGCCGCCTCCTGGCGGCCGCGATCTTCGCCTCGCGCGACCCCCAGGCCGTCCCGCTCCTCGAGGAGTTCGCCCGCGGCGCCTCGGATCCCATCGCCCGCGCCGGCGCGCTGGCCCAGCTCAAGGAGCTGGCGCCGCCCGCGAAATACCGGGAATTGCTCCGCTGGACGGCCGAGCACGACCCGGACGAGGAAAACCGCGGGGAAGCGGCCCGACAGCTCGCCGGGAAGTGACGTCTGCCCTTTTAGGTTTTTGCTAGAATTCCTTGATGCTTTATATCGTCCCCACCCCCCTGGGAAACCTTGAGGACACCAGCGCCCGGGCCCTGCGGGTCCTGGGCTCGGTGCGGGCGGCCTACTGCGAGGACACGCGCCGGACGCGGATCCTCTTCTCCCACCACGGCCTCCACACGCCCCTCGTCCGCTATCAGGACCAGGACGCGCGCGGAGTCGAGTCGGCGCTCGAGCGCCTGCGCCGGGGCGAGGACCTGGCCCTCGTCTCCGACTCGGGCACCCCGGTCCT
>DATLOS010000508.1:0-7031 GCA_035536155.1 Elusimicrobiota bacterium | reverse complement strand
GCTCAGGCCGGAGACTTCTACCGCGTGGGCCATGGGATCAAGTAAAGCATCGCGTAGACGGCGACGCCCGTGACCGAGACGTACATCCATGCCGGAAACGCCACACGCGCCAGGCGCCGGTGCTCCTCGAAGCGCTCCTTGCCGGCCAAGAACAGCGCGCGCAGCGCGAGCGGCACCACCGCGACGGCCAGGAGGCTGTGAGACGCGAGCAGAGCGAGATAGAACGTCCGCGCCGCGCCCACGCCGGGGAAATGCCGCGAGCCCGCGCGCCAATGGTAGTAGAGGTAGCTCGCCAAGAAGAGCGTGGAGCAGACGAAGGCGCCCAGCATGCAGGCCCGGTGCGCCTCCACCTTGCGGCCGCGGATGAAGCGGTAGCCGGCCGCGAGGAAAGCCGCGCTCGCGCCGTTCAAGCAGGCGTTGATCGTGGGCAAGGTCGGGGGCATCAGGAACCCCGCGCGCCGAAGCCGGTGCTCAGCAGGCGCAGACGCCGCCGCGGGCCAAGCGCTCCGCCTCGACGCCGTCGAGGAAGGTGCACAGGGCCTTCGCCGCGCGCTCCGCGGCCGCCAAGGTCTTCTCGCTCGGGCCGCCCAGCTGGTCCACGAGGCGGCGCTCCTCGGCCGAGTGCCAGGCGTCCATCTTCTCGTGCACCTCGAAGAAGCGGATCGCGCGGGAGTCGTCGATGCCGTAGAAGCGCTTGAGGCCGTCGATCTTGCTGGCGCTGACGGCGGGGAGCTGCGACTCGTAGGCGTAGAGCGCGGCGAGCCCGACGGCCGGATCGGGATCGGCGGCGAGGGCCTGGAGCTCGGCCACGGCCTCGCGGGTCTTGGGGTGGCGCTCCGCGCTCAGGACCTCGTCGCGGGAGAGGCCCAGGCCCTCGGCGAAGCGCAGCCAGAGCTCGCGGTGGTTCTCGGCGCCGCGCTCCTCCTCGATCAGGTTCTCCAGCACGGCCTGGCGGGCGGAGGGCTCCTCGATGGCGGAGTGGACGCGGCTCAGGAGGCGCGGGAAGAGACTCTCGAGCGCGTAGTACTGGCCCGCGTAGTGGCGCAGATCTTCCACGGTGAGGGCGCCCTTCGACCAGGCCTGGTAGAACGGATGCTTCAAGAGAGACGAGCTCTCGATCGCGGCGTCGATGGTCTTCCAGTCCATGGTTGCGGCCTCCTTAAATTAGGGAAATCAAATGCGCCAGACTTTAGCAACTTTGAGGGGCGCGGGAAAAGGGGCTAGCGCGTCCCGTTGAGGAGAGCCTTCGAGCCCGCCGCCGTGAGGAGCTCGGCTCGCGCGTCGTTGAGCTGGCCGCGGGCGCGCGCGAGGTTGCGCAGCGCCTCGCGCAGGTCGACGACGTCGCCCTGGAGCGAGGCGTAGCGCTTCTTGGCGACGTCGAAGCCCGCCTGCGCGAGCTTGAGCTCGTGCCCGAGATGCAGGAGGCGCGCCCGCGAGGAGTCGATGTCCTCGTCATAGCGGGCGTTGAGCACGTCCAGGCGCTGCCGCGCGGCGTCCACGTCCTTCTCCTTGCCGTCCGCCAGCGCGGCCGCGCGCTCGATCTCCCGGGTGGTCCGCAGGCCGTCGAAGAGCGGAAGGGAGATCCCCGCCGCGAAGGCGTAGGCGCCCCGGCCGCCGATGCCGGCGGCGTCCAAGGTCCCGGCGGTGCCCGCCGCGAGGACCTTGGGCATGCGCGCCGACCGCGATTGGGCCAGGCGGGCGCGCGCGGCCTCGGCCTCATCCTGGGCGCGCGTCACGAAAGGGCTCGCCGCCGAGGAGGCCGGAAGGGGCGCCGCGTCGCCCTGGGGAAGGCCGGGGCAAGACAGCCCCGTCTCGGGCAGGCCCGTCAGGACGGCGAGCCTCCGGGTCACGGCGGCCTCGCGAGCCTCGTAATCGGCTTGCGCCGTCTCCGTCTCCTCGATCTGGGAGTCGACGAGGTAGCGCGCGACCACCGAGGTCTGCCCCGTGCCGACGAAGCGCTCGACCTCCTTGCCCACGAGCCGGACCTCCCGGGCGAGGGAGTCCAGGTCCTCGCGCTGGCTGCGCAGCCGGCCGCACTCGAAGTAGGCCGCGAGCGCGGCCTGGTCCGCCTCCAGGCGCGAGACGGCGACGTCCTCGCGCGCCGCGTCGGCGTCCCGCCGCGCCGCCTCCACCGCGTTCGACGTCCGCCCGAAATCCCAGAGGGTCTCCCGCGCGACCGCCACCGACGCCCGCCCGGAACGGTAGGGGGAGCCGACGAGCCCGCCGATGCCCGCCGTGCGCCCCGACTCCGGCAAACGCGAGCTGTCCATCTCGTCCCACTCCAGCGTGGGCAGGTAGCCCGCCTTCGCGGAGCCGACCGCGCTCTGCGCCGCCGTCGCGCGAAAGCGCGACGCGGAAAGGCGCGCGCTGTTCTTCTCCGCGAGAGAGAGGACGTCCTGGAGCGAGAGCTCGGCGGCGCGCGCCGGGGCGAGCGCGAGCGCGACCAGAAGGAGCGCGGGGACGGCGCGCTTGCCGTGCTCCCAGGCGTCCTCGCGCCAGACGCTCCGCGCGAATATCCGATAGAGCACCGGCACCACGAACAGCGTCAAGGCGGTGGAGAGGAGCTGGCCTCCGATCACCGCGCGGCCCAGCGGGATATTGGCCTCCGAGCCCCGGCCCAGGCCCACGGCCATGGGCACGAGGCCCAGGATCGAGGCCAACGAGGTCATGAGGATGGGCCGCAGGCGCGCCTGGGCGCCGCGGACGATGGCGCCCTCCAGGTCCGTCCCGGAGCGGGCATGGTGCGAGATGAACTCGACGAGGAGCACGCCGTTGGCCACCGCGATGCCGATCATGAAGATCGCCCCGATGGCGGCCTGGATGCTGAAGTACGTCCCGGTCAGGGCCAGCATGAAGGAGATGCCCACCAGGCCCAGCGGCACGCTGGCCATGATGATCGCGGGCAGGAGGAAGGACTCGAACTGGACCACCAGGATCAGGTACACGAGCACCGCCGCGAGCCCGAAGCCGCCGCCCAGCGAGGCGACGGCCGCGTTCATCTCCGAGATCTCGCCGCGGATCTCGGCGCTGTAGCCCTCGGGCAGGGCGGCCCGCCGGATCACGTTGCGGGCGTCCCGGGAGACCCCGCCGATGTCCCGGTCCTGGGCGTCGAGGAAGATGTCGACGACGCGGCGCAGGTTCGCGTGGTTGATCTCGCTGGGCCCCGAGCCTTTTCCGATCTTGGCCAGGAGCTTGAGCGGGACGCTCCGGTTCTGCTCGCGGCCGGTGATGGGGATCTCGGCCAGCTGCTCGAGCGTGGAGACCTCCTTCTCGGGAAAGCGCACGCCCAGGAGATAATCGATCCCGCTGCGCGGGTCGACCCAGATCGCGGGGTTGAAGGTCGTGCTCCCGCTCACCGCGCTCACCACGTTCTTGACCACCTCGTCGGTGGTGAGCCCGAGGCCCATCGCCTTCTTGCGGTCGACGTCGAGCACGACCTGCGGCGCGTCCAGGCGCTGCTGGACGCGCACGTCCACCGCCCCGCGGATGCTTTTGATCTCCGCGGCCAGGCGCAGGGCGATGGCATGGGCCTTCGCGAAGTCGGGGCCCTCGACCTGGATGTCGATCGGGGCCCGCAGGCCGCCGTTCAGGGCCGAGGTCAGGAGGCCCCCGAGCTCCACGCCCATCTCCGTGCCCGGGAACTCGCGCGGAAGCCGCTCGCGCAGGAGCTTCGCGTAGTACTGGGACGTGTGGCGGCGCGTCTCGGAGAGCTCCACGTTGAAGAACAGGTCCTGCGGCCCGCTGTTCGGGGTGAACGCCGCCGAGAAGTCGTAATAGACCCCCGCGTTCAGGATGATCATCTTGAGATCGGCCGGGTCGATCCACGCGCGGAGCTTGCGCTCGACCTGGGCGCCGAACTCCTTGGTCAGCTCGATGCGGGTCCCGGAGGGGCGGCGGAGCTCGAGGATGAAGTTGCCCGCGTCCGCGCGCGGGAAGAGCTCGGTGCCGATGCGGGGCGCAAGCGCCACGCCCGCGGCCGCGACCGCGGCGACGGCCGCGAGGACCGCCCCGCGGCGCTCGAGCGCCTGGGCGAGCGCCGCGCCGTAGGCGCGGGTCAAGCGGGCCATGAAGCGCTGCATCGCCGCCAGGAGGGCGGGCAGGTCGCGCGCCGCGCCCGCGCGCAGCGCGCGGGAGGCGAACAGCGGCATCACCGTCATCGACGCGAGGTAGGAGCCCGCCATCGCGAACATCACCGCCTTGGCCAGGGCCGAGAAGAGGACGCGCACGATGCCGCCCAGGAACACGACGGGGAAGAACACCACGAGCGTCGCCAGCGTGGAGGAGAGGACCGGCATGGAGACCTCGGAGGCGCCGGCGTAGGCGGCCTCCGCGGGAGAGAGGCCCGCGTCGAGCTTCTGGCCGATGTTCTCCAAGACCACGATCGAGTTGTCGACCAGGACGCCGATCGAGAGGGCCAGGCCGCCCAAGGTCATGGCGTTGACGCTCTGCCCCGAGGCCTGCAGGCCCAGGAACGCGCAGAGGACCGAGAGCGGCAAAGACAGGACGATCCCGAACGTCGCGCGCGGGTTTCCCAGGAACAGGAGCACGAGCAGCGCGGCCAGGGAGCCGCCGATGAGCGCCTCCTCCGAGATGCTCCGGATGGCGTGCCGTATGAAGGAGGATTGGTCCGCGACCACCGTCAGGCTGTAGCCGCCCAGGCGCTTCTCCAGCGCCGCCATCGACTTCCTTATGTCGTCGACCACGCGGATGGAGTTGGCGCCCGGCTGCCGGTACACGGGAACGTAGACCTGGGGCCGGCCGTCGATCGTGACCACGTTGGTCTGGACGATGCTGGCGTCCTTCGCCTGCCCGACGTCCTTGAGATACACCGGCGTGCCGTACTCGGAGCGCAGGGGGAAGTCGTCCATGTCCTGGATGCGGTCGACCAGGCCGTTGGAGACGATCTGGTAGTCGAAGGACCCGACCTTCACGTCTCCGGCGGGGATGAAGGTGTTGAGCGTGGAGAGCCGCTCCATGACCCGCAGCGGCGAGAAGTTGAACTTCTCGAGCTTCTTCGGGTCGACGTAGACGACGACTTGCCGCTCCGCGCCGCCCATGACGGTCGGGGCGATGGCGCCGGAGACGGCTTGGACGCCGTTGCGCACCTCGTAGCGGGCCGCGTTGTAGAGCTCGGGCTCGGTGTGCGGGCCGCCGACCGCGACCAGCGCCAGCGGAACCGCGGCCATGGGATCGAACGGGATGATGAGGGGAGGCTGGGTCCCCGGAGGCAGGCGCCGCAGGACCGACATGACGAGCGAGGTCGTCTGCGCGATGGCCGTGTTCAGGTCGGTCCCCGTGCCGAAGAAGTTCTTGACCACGCTCACGCCCACCAGGGACTTCGACTCCTGGCGGCGCATCCCGATCGCCTGGCCGGTGTAGCGCTCGAAGCGGGCGGTCAGGTTCTCCTCGACGTGCTCCACCGGCATGCCGGCGTAGAAGGACAGGATCTGCACCGCGGGGAGGTCGGCGGCCGGCAGGAGGTCCTTGGGCAGGAAGACCAAGGAAAGGGCGCCGAGTATGGTGACGAGAAGGCAGCCGACCACGACCGCGTGCGGCTTCTCGATGGCGAAGGCGGCGATGCCGCCGCTGGAACGCTGACTCATGGAGGTTCTCCCGGGAAAATACGCGTCGTCCGACGATGCTTGCGTCGAGGGGCGAAGGCGACGCGGCTAGGCCGGGGGGTGCTCGGGTGGGGCGCGGTCCGGGACGGGGCCGGCGGGCGCGGGGGAGGGACGGCTTCCGACGCTTCGAGACGAGAGCGGAGCCGGCGCCGCGCTCAGGACCGCGAGGCGGCGATGCCACGGCGCGCGGCCGTGGCGCGCGGGGGCGCTCCGGCGCGACGGGGACCCGAGGCCGGGGCGAGACGGCGAGCGCCGGCCGGCGACGGTGGTGCGCGAGACGGCCGGCCGCGCGGGCGTACCCGCGCCGTAGGCGCTCCAGGACAGGAGCAGCTGCGCGGCGAACAGGAGCGGATAGGCGCGGACCAAGCGGCGAACCATCGAAGCGATTGTATCCCGAAAGCCCGCGGATTTCCAGGGTGCCCAACTGGGGCAAAAAGGGACCGCCCCTTTGCTCGAGACGCGCGGGCCATAGGGCCCAGAGGGGCGACCGTGTCGCGCATGTAAGATTTAACCCATGAAAGCGGGAAAATATTTCAAAGGCGTGATCGCCGTCGCCGTGGCGGTCTCGATGACGTCGACGCCGGCCCTGCAGGCCGCGCAGACCGTCGCGAGAACCGGTCCCGGCGCCGCGGCGGCGCCCGCGATCTCCGCCCCGCTGCCCGGGGGACTCGCCGCGCCCGAGCCGGGCTTGGCGCCGGCCCTAGGCGCCCTCGACGGAGGCCTGATTGCGCCCGCCTCGAACGCGGCGCCCCTGAGCGCGGCCGAAGCGCCGCCGCTGCCGGGCGCCGACGCCGCCCTCGAGCCTGGCGTCTCCTACTTCCAGGCTCCGCTGAACCCCGCCCTTCCTTCCGTAGGAGCGACGGCGCGCGGGGAGCTCTCCTCTCCCGCCGCCATAGCCCAGGCCGTCCAGAAGGAAGGCCCGCCCGTGAACGTCTGGCTTGCGCTCAAGGACGGCGGCAGCTCAGGGGCGCTCTCCTTTGTCGTCGACCCGAGGATCGTGCCGATGCTCAAGGACCTCGGCCCCGATGAGGCCGCGGCCTTCCTCGGGAAACTGTTCCACGAGGCCCCCTTCGCGCACGGCGAGGACCTGCGCCCGCTGTCGAAATCCAAGGAGCCGGTGACCATAGCTTTGCTCGACCGCTCCCAGTCCCTCTTCGAGAGCCATCCCGAGCAGCGCATGATCGGCGTCAACCGCGCGCTCTTCGAGGCCGTGAAGGACCCGGCCGTGCGCGGGAACCTCCTGCTGACGGGGTTGAGCCACGAGCTCCATCAGCTGGCCGATCCCGCCGTCTCCGAGCAGACCCTGACCGAGCTGGACGCTCGGCTCTTCGTCCACCTGAGCAAGAGCCCCTGGGAGAGCGCGGCCGACTGGGCCGCCCAGGCCCTGGGCGGCGCGCTGGCGCCGAACAC
>DATLOS010000507.1:0-2713 GCA_035536155.1 Elusimicrobiota bacterium | reverse complement strand
GCCGCGGACTCCTCCTGGGTCTTGAGGTTGGCGAGGAGCACTTTCTCGCGCTCGGCCTGCAGGCGCTTCTCCAGCTCCGCGATCTTGCGCGCCGACTCCTGGGTGGGCGTGAGCGCCGGCCCCGAGGGCCCGGAGAGCTCGGGCGGAGCGGGCGGGATGCTGGCGTGGAATTCCTTGCTCGATTCGTCGGCCATAATGCCTCCGCGCCCCCCTCCTTCGGCGCCTGCCCGGCAGGGGCGGGGAATGGACCCCCCAATCTTAAGGAGGCGGTGTTACAGATTCAATACGCGCTCGTCGCGCTTACGCCGCGTCTTTCCGGAGGATGGTCTGCTCCTCGCTCTGGCCGACGGAGACGAGGGTGACGGGCACGCCCAGCTTCTTCTCGATCCAGGCGACGTACTCGCGCGCGCCGGCGGGCAGGTCCGAGAGCTTCCGGGCCTTCGAGATCTCGCCGCTGAAGCCGGGGAAGGTCTCGTAGATCGGCTCGACCTCGAAGAGGTCGCGCCGCGAGTACGGGAAATCGAGCGTCCTCTTGCCGCGCAGGCGGTACGCCACGCAGACCTTGATCGGGTGGACGTTGGCCAGCGTGTCGAGCTTGGTGATGCCCAGGCGCGTGACCCCGCCCGCGCGGATGGCCCAGCGCAGCTGCACCAGGTCCAGCCAGCCAATCCGGCGCGGACGCCCGGTCGTGGTGCCGTACTCCTTGCCGGTCTCCCGGATGTAGCGCGCGACGCTGCCGTCGATCTCGGTGGGGAAGGGGCCCATGCCCACCCGGGTGGTGTAGGCCTTGCTCACGCCCAGGACCTCGTTGACGCGCGTCGGCCCGACGCCAGAGCCGGCGCCGGCGGCGGCCGCCACCGTGTTCGAGGACGTGACGAAGGGGTAGGTGCCGTAGTCGAGGTCCAGCATGACGCCCTGGGCGCCCTCGAAGAGGACCTTGTCGCCGGCGCGGAGCGCCTCGTCGATCAGCGCCGCCGTGTCGCGAACGAAGGGCTTGAGAAAGCGCCGGAGCCGCGCGTAGTCCTTGAAGACCTCCTCGCGGATCGCCTTCAAGGGCTTCACCCGGGAGAGCTCGGCGGCGCGGACCTTGAGCACCTTCTGCACCAAGTCCGGGAACGCCTTCTCGTCGAGATAGTCGCAGACCCGGATGCCGATGCGCGCGACCTTGTCCTCGTAGGCCGGGCCGATGCCCTTCTTCGTCGTGCCGATCCCGCGCCCGCCCTCCTCGCGCAAGGTATCGAGGATGACGTGGTACGGCAAGATGACGTGCGCCGCCGGGCTGAGGAACAAGCGGCCGCGCACGCGCACGCCGCGCGACTCGAGCATGCGCACCTCGTCCTCCAAGGCGCGCGGGTTGACCACGACGCCGTTTCCGATCACGTTCTTGGTCTTCGGGAACAGGATGCCCGACGGCGCCAGGTGCAGGGCGAAGGACTTGCCCCCGAACACCACGGTGTGGCCGGCGTTGTTGCCGCCCTGATAACGCACCACCCAGTCCGCCTTGCGGCTCAAGAGATGGACGATCTTGCCCTTGCCTTCATCGCCCCACTGCGCTCCTACGACCACCCATGCCGGCATAACCGTTCTCCTTGTCGACTATCGTTCTCGGTGCAGAATGCTGCCCTCATCGTTGCGCCCCTTATGGACGAAGACGATGTTGTGGTAGAAGTGCACCGAGGCGACCCACTGGTCGAAGTACGACGGGACGTAGTCCTCGCGCACGAATTCCTTGTAGTTGATGCCGTCCGCCAACGACTTGAGCATATTCATCGAGGTCGGGGCAGAGATGAGGTCCTCGCTCGAGCCGCCGTACTCGGGCCAGTAGGACATCTCCGTGTCCTCCACCACGTACACGCCCTTATCCGCGAGAAGGGGAAAGAGCGTGCGGAACGTCTTGATCACGTGGCTGTTGACGTGGCTCCCATCGTCGATGATGACGTCGGGAGGGCCGATCCGGTCGATCACCTCGCGCAGGAACTTTTCGTCCGTCTGATCTCCCTTGAACGTGCGGATGCGGCGCTCTTCTTGGGCCGTCTTGTCCACGATATCGATCCCGAAGACCCGCGCGCGGCGGAAGTAGCTCCTCCACATCCGCAGGGATTCCCCGCCCGAGAGCGGATTGCCATAGCCGCCGACGCCGATCTCGAGCAGCACGATCTTTTTCTTCCTCAGATGAGAGAGGTGCCGCTCATAGTGGGGGGCGTACCAGTGGAGGTTCCACTTGTCGTTGAGGAATATCCGCGCCAGCAGCGCCAAGTCTCGCCGGCACAGGAAGGCCAGCGGCTCGGCGAGCAGCTCGCGAAGACGGAGCCGGGTCTGGAGAGGGAGCTTGGCCTTCAGCTTCCGGACAGCCGTCTCCGCCAGGCCTTCTTCAATCCTCGTCACGGTCTGGATACTCTAGCCAAAAATCTTCTTCCACCACGACGTCCGTGCCGACTTGCGCACGACCTTGAGGCGGATGTCCGCCGGCACCGCGACGTCCCCGCATACCCCCGCCGCGAAGCGGACCCGCACCGACACCTCGCCCTCGCCCGCGCGGCCCAGCCCCCCGCGCGGGCGTCCGTGCCCCCGCTCCAGCGCCTCGACGGGGACCGAGAGCGACTGGTTCCGGCCGTCTTCCGTCCGCGCTCCGAAGAGGCGCGCCAGATAGTGCGCGATGTCCCGCGAGTCGTTGATCGTGGCCTGGACCATGTCGCCGGCCCGCAGCTCGCCC
>DATLOS010000506.1:0-7100 GCA_035536155.1 Elusimicrobiota bacterium | reverse complement strand
CGCAGACGATGGCGCTCGAGATCGAAGGCCGGCCGCTGAAGGGCGAGTTCCTGCGCATCGGCAAAGTCGTCAACACGATGGTCGACCAGCTTAACGGCTTCGCCGCCGAGGTCACGCGCATGGCGCGCGAAGTCGGCACCGAGGGCAAGCTGGGCGGCCAGGCGCAGGTGAAGGGCGTGGCCGGCACCTGGAAGAACCTGACCGACAACGTCAACTCCATGGCCTCGAACCTGACCAACCAGGTGCGCAACATCGCCGACGTGACCACGGCGGTGGCCAAGGGCGACCTGTCCCGCAAGATCACCGTGGACGTGAAGGGCGAGATCTTGGCCTTGAAGAACACCATCAACACCATGGTCGACCAGCTGGGCTCCTTCGCCTCCGAGGTGACGCGCGTGGCGCGCGAGGTGGGCACCGAGGGCAAGCTGGGCGGCCAGGCGCAGGTGAAGGGCGTGGCCGGCACCTGGAAGGACCTGACCGACAACGTCAACTCCATGGCCTCGAACCTGACCAGCCAGGTCCGCAACATCGCGGACGTGACCACGGCGGTGGCCAAGGGCGAGCTCTCCCGAAAGATCACGGTGGACGTGAAGGGCGAGATCCTCGAGCTCAAGAACACCATCAACACCATGGTGGACCAGCTCAACTCCTTCGCCTCCGAGGTGACGCGCGTGGCGCGCGAGGTGGGCACCGAGGGCAAGCTGGGCGGCCAGGCGCAGGTGAAGGGCGTGGCCGGCACCTGGAAGGACCTGACCGACAACGTGAACTCGATGGCCTCGAACTTGACCAGCCAGGTGCGCGGCATCGCCAGCGTGGTCACGGCGGTGGCCAACGGGGACTTGAAGCGCAAGCTCCTGCTCGAGGTGAAGGGCGAGATCGCGGCGCTGGCGGACACCATCAACGGCATGATCGACACCTTGGCGCTATTTGCCGACCAGGTGACGACGGTGGCGCGCGAGGTGGGCGTGGAAGGCAAGCTCGGCGGCCAGGCCAAGGTCCCGGGCGCGGCGGGGACGTGGAGAAACCTGACCGACAACGTCAACCAGCTCGCGGCGAACCTCACCACCCAGGTCCGCGCCATCGCCGAGGTGGCGACCGCCGTCACCAAGGGCGACCTCACGCGCTCCATCGCCGTCCAGGCCCGCGGAGAGGTCGCGTCCCTCAAGGACAACATCAACGAGATGATCCGGAACCTCAAGGACACCACCCACAAGAACACGGAGCAGGACTGGCTCAAGACCAACCTGGCCAAGTTCTCGCGCATGCTCCAGGGGCAGCGCGACCTGGAGACGGTGTCGAAGCTGGTGCTCTCCGAGCTGGCGCCGCTCGTGTCCATGCAGTACGGCGCGATCTACATCATGGAGCCCAGCGAGCTGACCCCCACGCTCCGCCTCCTGGGCAGCTACGCCTACCGCAAGCGCGTCGACCCGCCCCAGCGCTTCCAGGCGGGGGAGAGCCTCCTCGGCCAGTGCGCCATCGAGAAAAAGCCCATCGTCTTCAAGGCCCCCGCCGACTACGTGCGCGTCGGCTCTTCCCTGGGGCAGTCCGCGGCGGCCAACGTGATCATCCTCCCGGTTCTCTTCGAGGGCCAGATCAAGGCGGTCATCGAGCTGGCCTCGCTCGAGCGCTTCAGCGAGACCCACCGGATGTTCCTCGACCAGCTCACCGAGTCGATCGGCATCGTGATCAACACCATCGCGGCGAACATGCGCACGGAGGACCTGCTCAAGCAGTCGCAGTCCCTCACGCAGAGCCTTCAGAACCAGCAGCTCGAGCTGCGCGACACCAACGAGAAGCTCGAGGACAAGGCCCGGCTCCTCTCCGAGCAGAAGGAGGAGATCGAGCGCAAGAACCAGGAGGTCGAGCTGGCCAAGAAGGCGCTCGAGGAGAAGGCCGAGCAGCTCTCGCTCACCTCGAAGTACAAGTCGCAGTTCCTGGCGAACATGTCCCACGAGCTGCGCACGCCGCTCAACAGCCTCTTGATCCTGGCCAAGATGCTCTACCAGAATCCGGAGGGGAACCTCTCCGAGCGCCAGATCGACTTCGCCAAGACCGTCCACTCCTCGGGCTCCGACCTCCTCGCCCTCATCAACGAGATCCTGGACATGTCCAAGATCGAGTCGGGCATGATCACGGTGGAGATGGGAGAGCTCGAGCTCCAGGACCTGCGCGGCTACGTGGACCGCAACTTCCGCCAGGTGGCCCAGGACCGGGGCCTCGAGTTCGCGATCAACCTCGCGCCCGGGCTGCCGCCGGCGATCTTCACCGATGCCAAGCGCCTCCAGCAGGTCCTCAAGAACCTCCTGTCGAACGCGTTCAAGTTCACCGAGAAGGGCTCGGTCCAGCTCAACATCTCCAGCGTGCGCCCCGGAGGGGACTTCGACCACCCCGCGCTGCAGCGGGCCGAGACCGTCTTCGCCTTCTCGGTGAAGGACACGGGCATCGGCATCCCGCTCGACAAGCGCAAGATCATCTTCGAGGCCTTCCAGCAGGCGGACATGACCACCAGCCGCAAGTACGGCGGCACGGGCTTGGGCCTGACGATCTCGCGCGAGATCGCCAAGCTCCTGGGCGGCGAGATCCAGGTCGAGGGCGCTCCCGGCGAGGGCAGCATCTTCACCTTGTTCCTCCCGGCCGACTTCGTGCCGAGCCAGCCGAAGCCCCCGGTCGAGACCGCGCCGAGCGCGCCGAGCGCGCCGAGCGCGCCGAGCGCGCCGAGCGCGCCCGTCCCGCAGGTGCAGGAGACCTTCGACCTGCCGATCACCCCGGTCATCCACGAGATCAAGGACGACCGGGGCGACCTGGCGGCGGGAGACAAGGTCATCCTCATCGTGGAGGACGACGGGCCCTTCGCCCGCATCCTCCTCGACATGGCGCGCAAGGCCGGGTTCAAGGGTCTGGTCGCCCAGCGCGGCGAGAGCGCGCTGGCCTTGGCGCAGAAGCACGTTCCGGACGCCATCACCCTCGACATCCGGCTGCCGGACATGGACGGCTGGCGGATCCTCGACCTCTTGAAGCACGACTCCCGGACCCGGCACATCCCGGTCCACGTCATCTCGGTCGACGCCGAGAAGAGCCGCCCCGTGAAGGTGGGCGCCTTGGCCTACTTGGACAAGCCGACCTCGCCGGAGGCGATCGCCCAGGCGCTGGACGGGATCAAGAGCTTCATCGAGCGCAAGGTCAAGAACCTCCTCCTGGTCGAGGACGACGACGTCCAGCGCCGCGCCATCGCGGAGCTCGTCGCCAGCGACGACATCCGCACCACGGCGGTGGCGACCGGCGCCGAGGCCTTGAAGGCCCTGTCCGAGGGCAAGTTCGACTGCATGATCCTGGACCTGGGGCTCTCCGACATCTCCGGCCTCGATCTCCTCGAGACGATGGGGCGCGACCCCTCGCTCGGCCAGGTCCCGGTGATCGTGTACACCGGGCGCGAGCTCTCCCAGAAGGAGGAGGGGCGGCTGCGAAAGCTCGCCAAGAGCGTCATCATCAAGGACGCCCATTCGCCGGAGCTCCTGCTCGACGAGACCTCTCTCTATCTGCACCGCCCCGAGTCGAGCCTCGCGCCGGAGAAGCGCCGGCTCATCGAGAAGCTGCGCTCCGAGGACCCGGCGCTGGCCGGCAAGACGGTCCTCATCGTCGACGACGACGTGCGCAACATCTTCGCCCTCACCAGCCTCCTCGAGCAGCACAAGGTCAAGACCGTCCACGCGGAGAACGGCAAGGACGCCATCGAGCGGCTCCGGAGCAACCCCGGCGTCGACGTCGTCCTCATGGACGTCATGATGCCCGACATGGACGGCTACGAGACCATGCGGGCCATCCGCAAGATCCCGAAGTTCCGCGGCCTGCCCATCGTCGCCCTGACCGCCAAGGCGATGAAGGGCGACCGGGAAAAGTGCATCGAGGCCGGGGCCTCGGACTACATCGCCAAGCCCGTCGACATCCCCCAGCTCCTCTCGATCCTGCGGGTCTGGATGTACCGGTGAAGCCCCTGGTCCTGCCGGCGCGCCCGGAAGAGGTCGAGGCGGCGGCCGCCCCTGCGCCGGCCTCCCGGGCCGCGATCAAGATCCTGCTGGTCGACGACAAGCCGGCCAACCTCGTCGCCCTCGAGTCCCTCCTCGCCGGAGGGCGCTACGAGATCAAGACCGCGACCTCCGGGGCCCAGGCCCTTCGGCTCATGCTCAACGAGGAGTTCGCCCTGGTCCTCCTCGACGTGATCATGCCGGGCATGGACGGCTTCGACATCGCGCGCCTGATGCGCGAGCGGCCCCAGTCCCGGCTGACCCCCGTCATCTTCATCACCGCCGGCTCCAACAACGAGACCCACGTGAACCGGGGCTACTCGCTGGGCGCGGTCGACTACATCTACAAGCCCATCGTCCCCGAGGTGCTGCGCTCGAAGGTGCAGGTCTTCGTCGACCTCCACGACAAGACCCAGAGCCTGGCGGCGAGCCAGGCGGCGCTGTCTCGGGAGCTGGCCCAGCACCGGGAGGCGCAGGAGTCCCTGCGCCGCAGCGAGGTCCGCTACTCGACCATGGTCGGGGAGATCGTCGACTGCGCCATCTTCGCCTTGGACCTGGAGGGCCGCGTCCAGACCTGGAGCAAGGGCGCCCAGCGCATCACCGGCTATCCTCCCCAGGAGATCCTCGGAGGGGACTTCTCGCTCTTCTACTCGAAGTCCGAGCGGCGCCGGCGCTTCCCCCAGGAGCTCCTGCGCCGGGCGGAGAGGGAGGGCCGCGCCGAGCACGAGGGCTGGCGCGACCGCATGGACGGCGGACGCTTCTTCGGCCACGCGGTGATCACCGCGCTCCACGACGAGGCGGGGCGGACCTACGGCTTCGTGAAGGTCCTGCGCGACATGACCGAGAGCATGCGCGCGGCGGAGGCCGACCGCCTCAAGGAGCGGGAGGCCCTGCAGCGCCAGCTCGTGGCCACGGTATCGCACGAGCTGCGCACCCCCATCGCGGCGATCAAGGCCGCCGCGGAGACGCTGCGCTCGGGGGCCCTCTCCGACCAGAGGACCGGCCCCCGCTTCATGGGGATCATCGAGCGCCACGCCGACCGCCTGGCCGAGCTGGTCGAGGATCTCCTGACCTTGGCGGAGCTCGACTCGGGCAAGGCCAAGCCCCAGCCGCAGAACATCCTCTTGCGGGCCTACGCCCGGCAGTTCGTCAAGGAGTTCGTCCCGCTGGCCGCCCGCAAGCGGGTCACGATCTCGGTGGCGATGCGCGAGGAGCTGGCCATCGTCATGGACCCCACCCACCTGGCCCGGACCCTGCAGAACCTCGTCGACAACGCCGTCAAGTACAACAAGGACGGCGGCGAGGTGCGCATCGAGGCCCGCCGCGAGGGGGACAAGCAGGCCCGCATCTCGGTCCGGGACACGGGCATCGGCATCCCCCACGGCGACCTTCCCCGCATCTTCGAGCAGTTCCACCGCACCGAGGTCGCCAAGGCCCAGGCCCGCCGCGGGACCGGACTGGGGCTCTACATCATCAAGAATTTGGTCGAGTCCAACGGCGGCCAGATCTGGGTGGAGAGCGAGATCGGCCGGGGCTCGGTGTTCCACCTTCTGGTCCCGCTCGCGGCCCAATGAGCCCATGTTCTCGACGGCGAAAAAATCCTACTATAGGTAAAATCACCTATGTCAAAGACGACGATCCTGCTCGTTGAGGACGAGAGAGACCTGGCCTTCGTCCTGCGCGCGAACTTGAAGAAAGAGGGCTACCAGGTGTTCTGGGCCGCGAGCGCGGAGGCCGCTCTTCAGCTGGCGCGGACCAAGAAGCCGGACCTGATCCTCTCCGACATCATGCTCCCCAAGATGGACGGCCTGGAGCTCCTCAAGCTCCTGCGGCAGGAGACCCAGGTGCCGGTCATGTTCCTGAGCGCGAAGAAGAGCGAGGTCGACCGCATCCTCGGCTTCAAGCTCGGGGCCGACGACTACCTGGTCAAGCCCTTCTCCGTGGGCGAGCTCCTGTGCCGGGTCAAGGCGATCCTGTCCCGGGTCCAGGCCGGCTCGGGCGGCAAGCGGCCGGCGCAGGTCCGCGTCGGCGGCATCGACGTGGACTTCGACCGCCACGAGGTCCGGGTCAAGGGGAAGTACCGCCACCTGCCGCCGCGGGAGTTCCAGCTGCTCTCGCTCCTCATCGAGGCCAACGGCAAGACAATGACGCGGGACCAGCTCCTCAAGCGCCTCTGGGGCATCGACGCCAGCATGGAAGTGAGCACCCGGACCGTGGACCAGCACATCGCCCGCTTGCGCCGCAACCTCGTCTCCGAGAAGCGGCGCATCGCCACGGTCCAGAACATCGGCTACCGCATCCGCGCGGACTAGGCGCTAGAGCCGGTCGGCGCGCTCCAGGCGCGAGAGACGGAGCTCGTCCGGCTCCTCGAGGAGCGTGGCGATGGCGATCCCCGAGCCCTGTCCGGCCTTCTCCAGGGCCGCGTCGTAGGCGGCCTGGTCGCTCAGGTCGATAGCCGAGGCCTCGAAGGACCGCTGGTCGACTTTCCCGGTCCGGAGGTCGAGCACGTCGAGGAAAGCCTTCGCCTGGTGCGAGAAGAAGCCTCCCAGGCGGGAATCGGAGCGGCCGGAGGTCTCCACGCCGCCGGTCACGACCACGTCGGCCGACGCCTGATCGTCGCTGAGCTGGAAGTCGGCGTCGAGGAGCGCGGCCCGGATGGCGGAGGCCACCTTGTCCCCCGCGACACGCACGCATACGCGCACGGCGCGGGCGGGGCGGCCGTCCTCGCCGGGCGGCCTGTAGAGGACCACGGCCCGGATGCGCACCTTATAAAAGGAGTCCTCGGCCCTCTCCCAGAGGACCTCGTAGCGGCGGATGGTCCCGCCGACGTTGGCCCGGACGGTCTGCTGGATGTTGACGGCCTGCTCCACGACCGTGCTGCCCCGAAGGGTCACGCCGACCGCCTTTTCCACGGCCTTGCGTTGGGCTTCGACCAAGGCGCGGGTGCGCGCGGTGCCCTGGTCCTCCGCCCCGGCGGGGGACCAGCCTTCGGCCTCAACCTGGACCTCGCGGGGTCCGTCGCGGCGGGCGTACGGCGCGGAAAAGCAGCCTCCGGCGAGAAGGAGGGCGAGACGGAAG
>DATLOS010000505.1:0-3018 GCA_035536155.1 Elusimicrobiota bacterium | reverse complement strand
GCCGCTGCAGGATGGCTCGGATGTCGGGCAAGAACCCCATGTCGAGCATGCGGTCGGCCTCGTCCAGCACCAGGAAGGAGCAGCCGTCCAGGCGGAAGCCGCGGTTGTTCTGGGCGTGGTCGAGGAGCCGCCCCGGCGTCGCCACCACGACCTCCGCGCCCTTGAGGGCGGAGACCTGGTTGTTCCACGAGGCGCCGCCGATCACGAGCGCGCAGCGCACCGGGGACTTGCTGGACAAGGTGGAGACGGTCTCCTCGACCTGGGCGGCCAGCTCCCGCGTGGGCACGAGGACCAGCGCCCGCGGCCGGCCGGGCGAGCGCGCGCCGCCGGAGAGGAGGCGCTGGAGCAGCGGGAGGGCGAAGGCGACGGTCTTGCCGCTGCCGGTCTGGGCGGAGCCCAGGACGTCCGCTCCCGTCAGCGCGGGAGGGACCGAGCGGGCCTGGATCGGCGTCGGCCGCTCGAAGCCCATCGACTGGATGGCCTGGAGCAGCTCGGGCGCCAAGGCCAGCGACTCGAAGGTCGGTGCGGGTTCGGGCGGTCTTTCCGGCGCGGGCTCGGGGGAGGATTCCATGGGGGTCAGCGGTGGTCGAACGCGGTCTGGCAGAGATCCGAGAATTCCAGGCTGTAGAAGCTGGCTCCGCGCGCGCCCGGGAAGAAGCGCAACTCGTGCGCGTCGGCTTTCGGGTCGCGGGTGACGTAGTACAGGCGGGGGACGTCGACCAGGACGTAGCTCCGGTTCTCCGAATCCCATCGGACGTCGGGGCCCGCGTTGCCGGCGTGCAGCCAGAGATTGTCCTGGCGGAGGAAGACCTTGACGGGCTTGGGCCCCGAGCGGCCCATGACGGCGTACGCCTCCGCGGCCTGGTAGACGACCAGGAACTGGGCGGAGAGATCGGCGTTCGACGCGCCCGCGAAGCGGAGGGCCTCCATGTCCGACTGCCAGCGTCCGCTCTGCGCGATCTCGCCGTCGCGCGAGAAGAGGATGGCGTTGGTCTGGTCGCGGGAGATCTCGGGGATGGGCTTGCCCCGCCGGCCGCCGAGGTACATCGGCGCCGTGGCCGTCCCGCAGTCCTGGCGCGGAGGGTCCGGGGGAACGCGGTAGCTCGCGGGAGGGCGGAATCCGTTCATGCGCTCGAGGGCGCCCAGGAGCTCCTCCTCGAACTCCTGCGCGCCGCCCTCGCCCAGGCGGTCGTGGACGATGAGCCCCTTGTGATCGACGAGATAGAAGGCGGGCCAGCCCTCGTTCTCGTAAGCGCGCCACAGGCGCCGCCCGCTGTCGACCATCACCGGGAAGCGCACGCCCAGCCGCTTGAGCGAGTCGCGGACCACGACGGGGTCCCGGTCGAAGTCGAAGTCGGGGGCGTGCACGCCGACGATGAGCAGGCCCTTGAGCGCGTACTGGTCCCACCACCGGTTGAGCGTCTTCAGGCTGCGAAGAGAGTTCGCCGTGGAGGTGTTGATGAAAGCGACGAGCACGACGCGCTTGCCCCGCAGGCCCTTCAGCGTGAACGGCTGGGAGTTGAGCCAGGCCGCGTTGGGAGGGAACTCGGGCGCGGGCGGAGTCAGGGGACGGACGGCGCCGGCGGGAGCCGGCAGAAGGAGCGCCGCGGCGAGGGCGAGCCCTCTCATCGCCGAGGCCGCAGCGAGGCCAGGCAGCGCCCGACGCGGGACGCCGCCTCGCGCAGGACCGGGACCGGGGCGATCAGGGAGATGCGCATGTAGCCCTCGCCTTGGGGACCGAAGCCGGCGCCGGGCGCCAGGACGACGCCGTGCTCGAGGATGAGCCGGCGCGAGAACTCGAAGGAGCCGAGCTTGCGGGCGGGCTCGGGCAAACGCGCCCAGATGTACATCGCGGCGCGAGGCTTCGGGACCGTCCAGCCCACGGCCGCGAGGGCCTCGACCAGCGCGTCGCGGCGAGTCTGGTACTCGGCGCAGGCCTCGCGGACGCAGTCCTGCGGGCCGTCGAGGGCGGCGGAGCCCGCCTTCTGGAGGAAGGACGGCACGCCGTAGTCCACGAATCCCTTGAACTTCGCCAGAGCGGCGATGGCGTCGGCGTTGCCCACGGCGAAGCCCAGGCGCCAGCCCGCCATGGAGTAGGTCTTCGACAACGAGTGGAACTCCACCGCGTGGCGCTTGGCTCCCGTGAGCTGGAGGATGGAGGGCGCTTCGTAGCCGTCGAAGGTGATCTCCGAGTAGGCGTTGTCGTAGAGCACCAGGCAGCCGTGGCGGCGCGAGAAGGCCAGGGCCTCCTTGAGGAGGGCGTGGTCGGGCAAGGTCGCGCCCGTCGGGTTGTTGGGGTAGTTGAGGATGAGGAACTTCGCCTTGCGCGCGGCCGCCGCGGGCACCTTGCTCAGGTCGGGAAGGAAGCCGGCCTCCTCTTTAAGGGGCATGAACGCGGGCTTGCCGCCGGCCAAGAGAACGCCATAGTAGTGGACGGGATAGCAGGGCTGGGGCACGAGCGCGACGTCGCCGGGATCGAGCAAGGCGGAGAAGAGGTGGCCCATGCCCTCTTTCGAGCCGATGAGCGGGAGGACCTCCGTCTCCGGGTCGACGTCGACGTCGAAGCGGCGCTTGTACCACGCGGCGATGGAGCGGCGGTACTCGGGCGTGCCGTTGGCCTGCGGGTAGCGGTGGGTCCACGGCTCCCGGCAGGCGGCGCGCAGCGCCTCGACGACGTGGGGCGGGGTGGGCATGTCGGGGCTGCCCTGACCGAGGTCGATCACGTCCAGACCGCCGGTCTGCGCCTTGCGCTTGAGCCCGGCGAGCTGGACGAAGATATAGGGCGGCAGGCTCGCGAGGCGCTTGTTCGGGGAGGGTTTCATGCGCGCTCCAGGATCGCCTTTTCGGCGCCCATGACGAGGGCGATCAGGGCCGCGCGGATCCACATTCCGTTGCGCTCCTGCCGCCAGTAGACGGCGCGAGGATCGTCGTCGACCGCGAGCTCGATCTCCTCGCGCCGGGGAAGGGGGTGCATGATCACGGCGTGCGGACGCAGGAGCTTCAGGTGCTCCGCGCGGA
>DATLOS010000504.1:0-2259 GCA_035536155.1 Elusimicrobiota bacterium | reverse complement strand
CCCGAGCTGGACTTCCGGCTGGACTCCGCTTGGGGGCGGCTGGCTTTGGGCCGCCTGCTGCCGGGAACGGGGGCGGCCCCCGAGAGCCTGGCGGCGCTCTGCGCCGCGCCACCGCTCGAAACGAACGCGGCCCGCCTGGTCGCGGGGCGGACCACGTTCGTCGAGGTCGGCATTGCGGCCGGCGGGGTCCTCCGGGCTTGCCTCTCCAGCCTCGTGGCGGATGCGCCGGCTGGCCCTGCCATCCCGCAGCAGGACCTCGAGCTCTTCCTGCGGCGAGCGAGCGAGCAAAGCCTGAAGGCGGGCTGCCTCGACGTGGGGCGGCTTTGCGGTCTCTTCGGCTTGAGCCCCGAGGAGGTCGGCCTCGTCGCCTCGGCCGCGGCGCGCGCGCGGGCGGCCGATCCGGCGGCGGAGCTCTCCATTGCCGCCGCTCTTCGGCGGGACTGTTCGGCGCTCCTGGCACGCAACGCCTCTCTTGTTCCGTCGCCCTGGTGGGAGCGGGGCCCGCCCGCTCGCGGGTCCGGGGCGGAGTGGCGCAGGCCGCTGGCGGGGGGCGAGCCCTCCGGCGCCCCCGCCAGCCCGTCGAGCCGGGACGCCGGGCCGCCTGCGCGGAGGCCGCAGGCGGCCGGCGGCCCTCTCGGTGCCTTGGGGGCCGCGACCGGGCCCGCGTCGGCACTCCCCGCGGCCGGCGACTCAGGGCGCTCCACGGGTGACGACGCGGGGGGCCTGGCGGAGCTGATGGCGGCACTGGGCGAGGGGGAAGGCGCCGAAGAAAAGCGAACCACCGCCGAGAGCCTCGCGGTTCCAGCGCCGGACGGCCCCCCGCCCCCGACGGGCCCCGCGGGCGAGGCCGAGAAAAAGCAGCCCCTCGGCGGCCAGACCGAGCTGGAAAGGCTCTTGGCGTATCTCGAAAGGCGCGAGAGCTCGGACACGGACCCGCCGACGTGCGCTCTCTGTTTCGAGCCGGTCGCGAAGGGCTCGGTCAACAGCGCTCACCTGGGCTGCGGTCATGTCCTCCACTGGGCAGCCGCCGGCGGCTGCGGCGGCCTCGTCACCTGGAGCCGCCTGAACGATACTTGCCCGCTGTGCCGGGCACGCTTCGAGCACGCCGGCCAGGATCGTGAGGCGCGCCCGCGCGCCGTCCAGGTCTCGTGGGCCCGGCCGGGTGAGCGCGGCTAGTGGCCGACAAAGTCGCGCTCGCAGCCCAGGCAGTGGCACAGGAAGTCGGGCGCCTCGTCGGCCGACCGCCGCTGGACCTGCTGGTACGTGCAGCGCCGGGCGCCGCAGTGAGGGCAGCGGAACATCGCCGACTCCTTCGTCTGCACTCGCTGCTCCGACCGGCGGGCGATCTCGGCCCTCTCCGCGGCCAGCGCCGGGGGGCACAGGGCACTCTCGGCGAGGCCGGCGGTGTCCTCCGGCCGGAGCTCGCCCGACAGCAGGCGCCCGGCGAGGACAGGGCCATAGGCGCGGCAGGTCGCGCTCTGCGGGTCGAGCAGGCGGCAGAGCACGCCCCCTCGGGTGCTGTAGGCGGCGACGAACGCCTGCGAGGTCCAGCTCCGCGTGTGGGGCGCGTCGGTCTCCTGGCAGGCCCGGACCGCGGCCTGCAGGCACGCGGCCTCGAGCTTCTTGGCGACCGCCAGGGTCCTCTCGCGGTCGGCGGCGAAGGCCGGCGTCCGCCGCAGGATGCGCACGAGGTGGGCGACCATCGTGGCTCGGGGCGTCTTGCCCTCCTCCGGCGCGGGCGCCGAGCTCCGGCCGAGCCGGAGAACCTCCTCAGCGGCCATCAGGCCGCGCACGAGGCGCGCTCCCGCGATGTCGTCGGGGAAGGCGCCGGCGGGGACCGCAAGGCCGCGGCGGGCGGCGTTGATCCGCTGCAGATAGTCGCCCCTTGCGGCGGGCGCTTTTTTGGCGCCCCGGGCCTCGGTCTCGAGGGCCGCGGCCGCGGCCTGCAGCGCCGGGCCTCCGGCCCGCGCCTCGCGGAGAGCGTCGCCGCCCTCGGCGTTGTCGGGCGCGGAGGGCTCTTCCACGGCGCGGAGGGCGGCTTGCAGCGCCTGGGCTAGAAGGTTCCGCATGTTTTGCCAACTGGCCTCCATTGGCGCCAAAAAGGGCGCTTCAATTGCGGCTGGCTGGCTCGGCGCTGGCCGGCCCTGCCGCCGGGCCGGCCCGGCGCTCAAGGTTCTCGGCCAGGCGGGAGATCACGCGGTACTGGTCTTCGGAGGTCTTCGACAGCCGGTTGACGGCCAGCGCCAGGTCGTTGATCGC
>DATLOS010000503.1:0-2121 GCA_035536155.1 Elusimicrobiota bacterium | reverse complement strand
CCTTGAGCATGAAATGGCGGTAGCCGCCCTTCTCCGCGGCGGCGCTGTCCCACTCGATCGTGGAGGGGGACTTGCGGACCGCCTTTCCGCTCAAGTCGTAGAAGGCGCACTCCTCGCCCCGCAGGACGGCCAGCTCGCCGTCCTCGAGGAAGACCACCCGCCGGGTGTGCTTGAGGAGGGCGGGGACGTCGGAGGCGATGAAGCTCTCCCGCTCCCCGAGGCCCACCACCAGGGGGGAGTCGCTCTTGGCGCCGACCAGGACGCCGGGAAGCTTCGACCAGACGACTCCCAGGGCGTAGGCCCCGCGGACCTCGGCCAGGGCGGAGCGCACCGCCTCGAGGAGGAGGGCCTCCGCGCCCGCCTCGCCGGCGCCCGGCCGAGCCGAGAGCTGGCGGAGCTTCTCCTCTATAAGATGGACCGCGACCTCGGTGTCGGTGCTGGAGCGGAAGACGTGGCCGCGCTCCGCGAGGCCGGCCTTGTGGGGCATGTAGTTCTCGATGATGCCGTTGTGGATGACGGCGAGCTCCCCGCCGCAGTCCACGTGGGGATGGGCGTTCGCCTCGGAAGGGCCGCCATGAGTCGCCCAGCGGGTGTGGCCCAGGCCCAGCGAGCCGCGGGGCGTCCTGCGGCCCACCAGGGCGTCCAGGTTCGCCAGCTTGCCCACGCTGCGCAGGACGTCCAACGACCCCTCGCCGAGAACGGCCACTCCCGCCGAGTCATAACCCCGGTACTCGAGACGCTTGAGCCCCTCTAGAAGGATGGGGGCGGCCTGCCGGGGACCGACGTAACCCACGATTCCGCACATGGGGGCAGTATAGACTCGCGCGGGACCGCCGAACACTGAGGGCGCGTAAGATTTATTTTTGGAGCCGATGAAACGGCGGTCGATAAATATTTGCACGGGCGTCCATGGCCGTTCATGCGGCGTTGATAGAATCCCGCCAAGCCCCGATTCGGGGGCGATCGTTTTCCGTGCCTCGCGCACGAGGGGAAGTGAACATGCCACGCTCAACACTCGCCGTATCGCCGGACGCCGGGAAAGGAGGCGCGGGCGCCTCCCTCCTGAAGGCCTTTCTGGACCGCGTCGCCAACCGCGAGGCCCGCATCGGCGTCGTGGGCCTGGGCTACGTCGGCCTGCCGCTGGTGCGCCTCTTCGCGAGCAAGGGATTCTCGGTCACCGGCTTCGACGTCGACGCCGCGAAGATCGAGCAGCTCCGGCGGGGGCGCTCCTATATCCGCTCGGTCCCGTCCGAGACCGTGGCCAAGCTCCGGGCCCAGAACAAGATGACCGCGACCGGGGACTTCAAGGCCCTGGGCGGAATGGACGCCGTGATCGTCTGCGTCCCCACGCCCTTGACGGCGGACGGCAAGCCGGACGTCTCCTTTATAGAGGCGACGGCGAAAGAGATCGCCGCCTCGCTGCGCCGCGGCCAGCTGGTGGCGCTGGAGAGCACCAGCTACCCCGGCACGACCCGGGAGATCATGAAGCCGGAGCTCGAGCGCCGGGGGCTGCGCTGCGGGGAGGACTTCTTCCTCGCCTTCTCGCCGGAGCGCGAGGACCCGGGCAACACGCGATTTACCAACGAGGACATCCCCAAGGTGGTGGGGGGCGTCGACCGGTTCTCCTGCTCGGCGGCGGCCGCGCTCTACGGCGCGGCGATCTCCCGGGTGGTGACGGTCTCCTCCTGCGAGGCCGCCGAGGCGGCGAAGCTGCTGGAGAACATCTACCGCTGCGTGAACATCGCCTTGGTCAACGAGCTGAAGATGTGCTTCAACCGGATGGGCATCGACGTCTGGGAGGTCATCAAGGCGGCCTCCACGAAGCCCTTCGGCTTCCAGGCCTTCTATCCCGGCCCGGGACTCGGGGGCCACTGCATCCCGATAGACCCGTTCTACCTCTCCTGGAAGGCCCGGGAGTTCCAGTTCAACACCCGCTTCATCGACCTGGCCGGGGAGCTCAACATCCAGATGCCCTACTACGTCATGGGCAAGCTCGAGGACGCGCTGGCCGCCCGGGGCAAGAAGCTCGACGGAGCGCGCATTCTCATGCTGGGACTGGCCTACAAGAAGGACATCGACGACCCCCGCGAGTCCCCGTCCTTCAAGCTCCTGGAGCTGCTG
>DATLOS010000502.1:0-2133 GCA_035536155.1 Elusimicrobiota bacterium | reverse complement strand
GACCGTGTCGGCGCCCCTCGCCGGCGTGGTCCTGCGCTGCCTCAAGGGAGGCAAGGACGCGGAGCCCTCCTTCTCCGCGGTCGGAGACTACGTCACCGGCTCCTTCGAGTCGCAGTCGCCGACCTGCCTGATGACCATCGCCGACATGAGCCGCCTCGTGGTGCGCCTCAAGATCAGCGAGATGGACATCCTCAAGCTCGAGGCCGGGATGCCGGTGCGGGTCTCGGTCGATGCCCTGCCCGGCGCCTCCTTCCCGGGCAAGGTCAGCCTGGTCGCCCCGCAGGCGGAGAAGGAGTCGACCGGCGGCAAGTTCTTCCGCGTCGAGGTGGAGCTCGACCGGGCGGACCGCCGGCTCAAGAGCGGGATGACCGCCCAGGTCGACGCGCTCCTCAGCCGCCGCCAGGACGTCCTGAAGATCCCCGCGGCAGCGGTTTTCGAGGAGGAGGGGCGCACCGTGGTCTACGTCGGCTCGCCCGCGCGCGCGGTCCCGGTCGAGGTGGGCCTGCGCACGGACATGGAGGCCGAGATCCGCTCGGGCCTGGAGGAGGGCCAGCGCGTCTTCGTCGAGCGCCCCGGGGCGCCGGGGGGGGCGTCATGATCCGCGTCCGCGGGCTCACCCGGGCCTACGGCCAGGCGTCGGGCCTCCAGGTCGCCCTGCGCGGGCTGGATTTCGAGGTCGCTCGAGGCGAGTTCGTGGCGGTCATGGGGCCCTCGGGCTGCGGCAAGTCGACCTTGCTCGGCATCCTCGGCCTCCTCGACCGCCCGACGGAAGGGAGCTATCTCCTGGCCGGGCGGGAGGCGGCCGGCATGAGCGACGCCGAGCGCACGGCGGCGCGTCGGCGCCACATCGGCTTCGTGTTCCAGGCCTTCCATCTCCTGCCGCGCCTGAGCGCGCTCGACAACGTCTGCCTGCCCATGGTCTACGCGGGCGTGCCGGAAGAACGGCGGCGGTCGTGGGCCCGGGAGCTCCTCGCCTGCATGGGCCTGGGGGCCAAGGCGGAGAAGACGCCCCTCGAGCTCTCCGGCGGCGAGCGCCAGAGGGTGGGCATCGCGCGCGCGCTGGCCAACCGCCCGTCCGTGCTCCTCGCCGACGAGCCGACCGGGAGCCTCGACTCGCGCAGCGCCGCCGAGGTGATGGGCTTCTTCCAAGCCTTCCACCGCGCCGGGATGACCGTGGTGCTCGTGACCCACGACCCCGCGGTGGCGCGCCGCGCCCAGCGCGTCCTCCACATCGCCGACGGCCTCTTGAGCCGCGAGGAGCGGCCCGGCCAGCGGCCGCCGGCGCCCGCGCCCGAGCCGGCGGGCCCCTTGGCCTCGCCCTTCGTGGGGTCCAGGTGAACATCCTCGAGGCGGCGAAGACCGGTCTGGCGGAGATCCGCAGCCACAAGCTCCGCTCCTTCTTGAGCTTCTCCGCCATCGCCTTCGGCGTCGCGGCGATCCTCTACACTTTCGCCTCGGTGCACGGGATGTACGAGGAGCAGCGCCGCGCCTTCGAATTGGCCGGGCCGGGCCGGCTCAAGATCGGCCGCAACTGGGAGCAGGCCGAGAGCGGCAAGCGCGGCCTCTCGCCGGGCCTCACCCTCTCGGACGCCGCGGCCCTGCGCGCGGCCCTGCCCGGGCTCCACATGCTCTATCCGGTGCGCGAGGCGCGCGCCGATTTCCGCTGCGGCGCGCTGGCGCAGAACGTGGCCGTCCGGGGCGTGACGCCGGAATGGAGGAAGCGCGACTGGGTCTACCGCCTCCGGGGGCGCCTGCTCAGCGACGACGACGTGGCGCGCGCCGCGCGGGTCTGCGTTCTCGTCGCGCCCGCCGCTTCCCCGGGGCCGAGCTCGGCCTACGCCGGCCTCCTCCGGCGCGTCGACCTCTTGGGCCGCAGCGTGCGCCTCGGGGGGCAGCCGTTCACCGTCGTGGGGGTGCTCCAGAGCCCTCCGCTCGACGACGACCCGCGCTGGTTCACCGGCCAGGACACCGGCGACGCGCTCCTCGTCCCCGTCAGCGCGGCCCAGCGCTATCTGGCGCGGGGCGAGCAGGGGGAGTCGGCGAAGGAGGCCATAGACGGCATCGAGCTCGACACCGGCGACGCGGCGACCCTGCCCGCGGCCCGCCGGCGGATCGAGGCCGTCCTACGGGCCC
>DATLOS010000501.1:0-2744 GCA_035536155.1 Elusimicrobiota bacterium | reverse complement strand
CGCTCCGCGCCATCTTCGCGGCGCAGTCCAGCAGCCTCTTGGGCGTCCTGAACCTGTTCTCGGGCGGCGCTCTCGGCCAGTTCTCCATCTTCTCCATGGGCGTGATGCCGTACATCAACGCCTCGATCATCGTGAGCCTGCTGCAGGGCGCGCATGTGATCCCGTACCTGGACCGCCTTTATAAAGAAGGCGAGCTGGGGCGGCGCAAGCTCAACCAGATCACGCGCTACCTCACGCTGTTTTTGGCCGCGTTCCAGTCCTTCGGCCTCACCATCATGATCACCAAGATGCCGACGCCGGGCGGCGTGCCCGTCGTCGACAACCCCTCGACCTTCTTCTATATCGTCACGGTCCTGACCCTGACGACGGGGACCGTGTTCATCATGTGGCTGGGCGAGCAGATGACCGAGTCCGGCATCGGCAACGGAACGTCGCTCATCATCTTCAGCGGCATCGTGGACCGCATCCCGGGCGCCGCCCTCAGCCTGATCCAGCTGGTGAAGGCCGAGGAAGTCAGCCTGCTCAAGGCCCTGGCCATCGTCGCGGCCTTGATCGGCGTGGTCATGTCCGTGGTCTGGGTCGAGACCGCGCAGCGCAAGATCCAGGTCCAGTACGCCAAGCGCATGGTGGGCCGCAAGATGTACGGCGGCGCCTCGAGCTTCCTGCCGCTCAAGGTCGACCAGTCCGGCGTCATCGCCGTGATCTTCGCGGTGTCCTTGCTCGCCGTGCCGATGACCATCTTCCAGTTCACGCCGAACTCGGAGATGGCGCAGAAGTTCATGCAGTTCATGAATCACCGCAACTGGTGGTACCAGTCGATCTACGCCGGCCTGATCATCTTCTTCTGCTACTTCTACAACTCGGTGAGCATCAACCCGGACGACCTCGCCGAGAACATGAAGAAGTCGGGCGGCTTCGTCCCGGGCATCCGGCCCGGCGAGCCGACCGCCAAGCACATCGAGTGGGTGCTCAACCGCATCACGCTGGGCGGCGCGCTTTTCGTCGCGGCGGTCGCGGTCCTGCCCGAGATCATGAAGGATTTCTACAACGTCCCCTTCTTCTTCGGCGGCACGTCGCTCCTGATCGTGGTCGGCGTCGCCCTCGACACCATGGGCCAGCTCGAGGCGCACCTCATCATGCGCCACTACGAGGGCTTCTTGAAGAAGGGCCGCATCAAGCAGCGCTGGTTCAACGTGGGGAGCGCGACGTGAGAATCGTCCTCCTGGGCTGCCCCGGCGCCGGCAAAGGCACGCAGGCCCGCATCCTCTGCCAAAAGTACGGCCTCACGCACATCGCGACGGGCGACCTGCTGCGCGCGGAGATCGAGAACAAGACCGAGGTCGGCCTGAAGGTCGCGGACTATTTGAAGAAGGGCATGCTGGTCCCGGACGAGGTGGTCATCGGCATCGCCGCGAAGAAGCTCGACGAGGCCGCCAAGGGCTGGCTCCTCGACGGCTTCCCGCGCACGCTCCAGCAGGCCCACGCCTTGGACGAGTATCTCTCCAAGCACGGCCAGAAGATCGAGCGCGTGGTCTACATCGCCATGAACGAGAGCGAGGTCATCGCGCGCCTCACCACGCGGCGCTCCTGCGGCAAGTGCGGCCAGGTCTACAACGTCAACACCCGTCCGCCGAAGGTCGAGGGCAAGTGCGACGCCTGCGGCGGCGACCTGGTGCAGCGTGAGGACGACTCCGACGCCACCGTGCGCAAGCGCTTGATGGTCTACGAGGACCTCACGCAGCCGCTCGTCGCGTACTACCGGAACGAGCACGATTTCCACCAGGTCGACGGAGCGCGCTCGCCCGAAGACGTCACCGAGCAGATCGCCGGAGTCCTGGACGGGGTGAAGAGCTGATGTTCCGCGCCATCGCCGCCGACGTCAAGAGCGCCAAGGAGATCGCGGTCATGCGCGAGGCCGGGGCCATCGTCGCCGAGGTCCTTTCCATCCTCGCGGGCGCGGCCAAGCCCGGCGTCTCGACCAAGGATCTGGACGTCATCGCCGAGCGGGAGATCCGGGCGCGCAAGGCCAAGCCCGCCTTCCTCGGCTACCGCGGCTACACGGCGACCCTGTGCGCCTCGGTGAACGAGGAGGTCGTGCACGGCATCCCGCGCGCGGACAAGGTGCTGCGCGAGGGCGACATCATCGGCATGGATTTGGGCTGCGTGGTGAAGGGCTTCTACGGCGACAGCGCGATCACGGTCCCCATCGGCAGGGTCTCGTCCCAGGCCGCGGCGCTCATCCAGGCGACGCGGGAGTCCCTGGACAAGGGCATCGAGCAGATGACCGAGGGCAACCGCATCGGCGACATCGGTGCGGCCGTCCAGGCGCACGCCGAGGCGGCGGGCTTCTCGGTGGTGCGCGAGTTCGTCGGCCACGGCATCGGGCGCTCCCTGCACGAGGACCCGCCGGTGCCGAACTACGGCAAGGCGGGCACGGGCCTCAAGCTCAAGCCGGGCATGGTGCTCGCGGTGGAGCCCATGGTGAACGCCGGCGGCCCCGACGTGAAGATCTTGTCCGACGGCTGGACGGCCGTGACCGTCGACGGCGCCCTCTCGGCGCACTTCGAGCACACGATCGCCGTCACCGAGGACGGGCCGGAGATTTTGACCAGGAGGCCGCATTGAGCAAGGAAGATAAGATCGAAGTCGAGGGGAAAATCGTCGAGGCGCTGCCCAACGCGATGTTCCGCGTGCAGATCCCCGGGGAGAAAGTGATCTTGGCGCACATCTCCGGGAAGATGCGC
>DATLOS010000500.1:0-7269 GCA_035536155.1 Elusimicrobiota bacterium | reverse complement strand
GGCCGCCTCGGTGGCGAGAGTTTACGCGGGACCGCCGGCGCTCTACGTCAGCATGCCCGCCCCGCCCGCGGGCACCCCGGGCCGCGAGGACATCATCCTGGGGAACAGGATCACGGCGCGCCAGAATCTTCAAGGAATTGACGCCTATCTCGACGCGCTCCAAAGCCGGGGGAACGCCGCGGAGATCCAGAAATGGACGGACATCCGCGCGAAGATCCAGGCGGAGATGGACGAGTACGAGAAGGACATGTCCGAAGGCGATCGCGTGGCGGGCGTGCAGATGCGCTATAAAAAGAACGAGGACGGCAGCAGCACGACGACCTATAATATAACCTACGGGGATGGGCGGACCGAGACGAAGGTGGAAAACTATACCCCGCCCGCTAATCGCTGAATTGCGCTTCGCCGTCCTTTACGCAGGCCTGACGTTCTCGGCCTCCCTGTGGGTCCAACCCGGGGAGGCCGCGGCCGTTCCTAAGGAAGCGGACGGCTACCGCGTGGCCGCCCAGGACGCCCTGAGCAAGGGGGAAGACGAGGCGGCCGTCGAGGCGGCGGGCAAGGCCATCGCGGCGGAGCCGCTCGACTCCCGGGGCTACAACCTGCGCGCGGTGGCGCGCCAGCGCCTGGGCAATTTCCAAGGAGAGCTCGAGGACGCCGAGGCGGGCCTGGCCGCCGACCCCAAGAGCGTCTCGCTCTGGAACAGCAAGGCCACGGCGCTCAACCGGCTCAACCGCTATCCCGACGCCCTGCGCGCGGCGGACTCCGGCGTCGCGGTCAACCCCCACGACTACTATCCCCACTTCATGCGCGCCCAGGCCCTCGCCGGGATGGCCGACATCCCCGCGGCGATCGCGGAGCTCCGGCGCGCGGCGGACTTGAACCCGGGCATGTACTGGAATCTTCAGGAGGCCCAGCGCGCCGCGCCCACCGGCGACATCTCCTCGGCCTTCACCCAGGCCAAGCGCTTCGAGTCCTCGCGCGACCCGGCGGGCAACGTCGCCTTGTGGGCGGTCCTCGCCGGCGTCGGCGTGGTCGGGGCCGGGGTCTACCGGGTGCGGCGCAGGAAGGCCGCGGCGCAGACGGGCGGGATGCTCACGCCGCTCTACGCGACGCCCATGCCCGAGGTCTTGAAGGGCCAGTACAAGACCGGAAAGCGCATCGGGGCCGGCGGCATGGGCCTGGTGTTCGACGGGAGGGACCTCCCCTTGGACCGGCGCGTGGCGATCAAGAAGATGCGCGACGAGATCCGCTCCGACCCCCGCGAGCGCGAGCGCTTCCTGGCGGAGGCGAAGCTCGTCGCGACCTTGCACCATCCGAACATCGTCGACATCTACTCGATCCTGGAGGAGGGGCCGGATGTCTTCCTGATCTTCGAGTTCGTCCAGGGCAAGACGCTCTACGAGGTGCTGGCCGAGCGCGAGCGTTTCGCCTTCCGCGACGCCCTGGCCGTGATGCGCGGGGTCGCCGCGGCCCTCGACTACGCGCACGAGCGGGGGGTCATCCACCGGGACCTCAAGCCCTCGAACATCATGCTCGACGAGCGCGGCCAGGCCAAGGTCATGGATTTCGGCGTGGCGCGCCAGGCCAAGGACGCCATGATCCACGTCATGACCAACACCATAGTGGGCACGCCGCCCTACATGGCTCCGGAGCAGGAGGAGGGGCACGTGCGCCGCGAGTCGGACGTGTACTCGATGGCGGTTTGCCTTTATGAGATGCTCACCGGGGCCCTGCCCTTCGCCGGGGTGGGGACGGGGATGCAGATCAACAAGAAGAGCCGCAAGTACGTCCCGGTCTCGGCCATCGCGCGCCCCCTGCCGGACGGCATCGACGAGGTCTTCTCCCACGCCTTCGAGCCGGAGCCGGACCTGCGCTACCGCACGGCGGGCGAATTCGCCGCGGCCCTGGGCCGGCTCTAGCGCGATGCGACGCTCGATCCTTCCCGCCCTAGCGCTCGCCGCCGTCGCCGGCGCGGCCGTCTTGTGGGTGACCCCGCGGGGAGCCGGCATCAGCCCCGACTCCGGCTGCTACATCGCCTTGGCCCGCAACCTCGCGGCCGGCCGAGGCTACGTGATGGGAGACGCGACCGGAGGCTGGGTCGTCTTCACGCATTTTCCGCCCTTGTACCCCGCGCTCCTGGCCGTCTTCGAGCTCCTGGGCGCCGACGCCGCGGCGGCCTCGCGCTTCCTGGGCGCGGCCTTCTTCTGCGCCAACGTGGCGCTGTTCTGGCTGCTCGCGCGCCGCCACGTCTCGAGAAGCCCGGCCACGGCGCTCTTGGGCGCGCTCTTCGTGGTCCTCTCGACGGAGATGCTGGAAGTCCACTCCATGGCCTGGTCCGAGCCGCTCTACATCTTCCTCTCGCTGGCGGGCTTTCTGGCCTTGGACTCGTACCGCGAGAGGCCGCGCCCGCGCGCGCTCATCCTCTCCGGGCTGGCCATGGGCCTCGCCTTCCTCACGCGCTACGCCGGGATAGCGGCCGCCGCCGCGGGGGCGGTCGCGGTCTTCCGGCGCCGGAAGCGGGACGCGCCCGCCTACCTCGCCCTCGCCTTCGGCCCCCCGGGGCTGTGGCTGCTGCGCAACCGCCTCCTGACCCATCATGCCACCGACGCGAGCTGGGCCCTCCGCCATCCCGTGCTTCCGGGCCTCCTCGAGGCCGCCCCGGACGCCCTCGCCGCGCTGGCCTTGATCGCCCTCCTCGCGACGGCGCGCAAGGAGCGGCGCTCGGACTGGGCCGGGAAGCTCGAGCCGCAGCTCGCGTTCTGCGCCTTCTACGTGGCCCTCTTCGCTTCCATGGCGCTGCTGACCACGCCGGGCCTCCTGAGCGAGTACCCGCGCTACTCCACGCCCCTGCGCCTCTCCTTGGCCCTGATGACCTTGCCCCTGCTGCAAGGACGCTGGGAGAACGCGGCGGGCCGGCTTTCGGCGGCGGGATTCGCCCTCGTCCTCGCGGGCCGCATGCTCCTCTGGGGGCGGCACGTCGCCCGAGACGGGCAGCAGTACGCGGGCGAGCGCTGGAAGGGCTCGGCGATCATCGCCTACGTGCGGGCCCTGCCGGAGGGCGCGCGCGTCTACACCAACAGCCCGACGCCGGTCTATCTCTACGCGGGCAAGGACATCGTGGACATCCCGACGCGGGAGGACTTCGACGAAGGCCCGAACCCGGAGTATCGCCACGACGTCGCCTCCCTGCGCGAGGACATGGAGCGGGGCGCGGTGCTCGCCTATTTTAAGGAGGACGGAAACGCCGCTCAGGAGAGCTGGGTCCGCAAGGAATGCGGCCCCTGGACGCTCAAGCCGACGGAAGACGGCATCCTCTGCTCGAAGCGGCTCTAGCTACTTCCAGACCACGCGCGCCGCGCGCGGACCGGTCTCGGCGTCGGGGACCACTTCGACCTCGAGGCGCCCGAGCTCCCGCCGGTCGGACGTCTCGATCCGGACCCGCCACCGGCCCGGCGAGTAGTGCCGCTTCGCGGTGAAGGAGCGCCAGCCCAGGTCCCGGCCGCCGGAGATGCCCAAGGGGATGTCGTCGGACTCCTCCCAGCCGCGCGCCGGGTCGCGGAGCGCCCAGCGCACCCGGAGCTCCTCCTTGAAGCGCGTCGGCGAGAACACGCTCACGAAACAGTAGATCGCGTCGCCCGGGCGGGCGAGGAAGGTCTGGTCGCCCCGCTCCCAGAAGCGCCAGCGCGATCGCGTCATGGTCAGGGCGAAGCGGTCGCCCTCGCGCCGCACGTCGTGGTAGACGCCCATCGCGGAGATCGACAGGGGCACCGGGGGGAGCACGCGCAGGAAGTAGAGCGCCGAAAATCCCATGAGGATCCCGGTAAAGGGGAGCGCCACGTGGCGCACGAGGACGTGGGGCTGGTCGGGCATGCGCAGGCTCAGGCGCCAGAAGAGCAGGGCCGCGCAGGCGCTCGCGCCGAGCATCGAGCCCAGGAAAGGCAGGACGCCGATCGAGCCGACGAGGACCGGGACCAGGTAGGTGAAATAGGAGATCAGGCACATGCTAAATAGGCCCATGCGCATCGTGGTCGCGGAATTGGCGAAGGGCTTGAGCTCGTTGACCGCCAGGAGCGCCGCGAGGACGAGGAGGAAGGCGAAGGAAGTCCACATCGACGCGCTCTTGAAGTAGAAGAGGGTGTAGATGTTGAGCAAGGTCCCCAGCATGAAGTGGGTGGCGCCGGCCTGGTAGCGCCAGGCGGCCTTGAAGCGCGGGGGCGGGGCGAACTTGCCGTAGAGCTCGCGCAGCTCCAAGCTGATGAAGAGCGCGCAGAGGAAGAGGTAGGAGGCCTGGTGGAGTATGTTGTGAAGGTGATCGATCCGGCCCACGAAGAGGGTGTCGAACAGGAAGCCCGCGACGAAGAAGGCGACGGTGCACGAGGGCTCGTGCGCCTCGTAGAAGCGCTTCGCGCGGTCTAGGCGCGCCCGGAAGACGGACGGTGCGGGCTCGGAGGCGAGGCCTGGGGCGGCGACTTCATCCATCGGACTAAGAATAGCCTTTTAGGCCAGCAAGCCGATAGGCGCGAAGGGGCCGCCGGGGAAGACCTTGGCGAGATTCGGCACGCCGCAATGGGACGAGAGGACCTCGGAGACCACCTGGCGGTAGTCGGTCGTCACCGCGAGGTCGCGCTGCTCGAAGAGGCGCTCCTTGGCCAGGCCCGGCCAGCGGCCGTGGACGCGAGCGCCCTTCACGGCGCCGCCGAAGGCCAGCATGACGCTCGCGTGGCCGTGGTCGGTGCCGCCGTTGCCGTTCTCCTCGAGCGCGCGGCCGAACTCGGTCATGGTAAGAAGAAGGACGTCCTCGGCCCGGTCTCCCAGCTGGCGGTAGAAGGCGGCGATCGCGCCGCCCAGCTCGTCCAAGCGGCGGGCGAGCTGGCCGTCGACCGAGCCCTCGTTGAAGTGGTGGTCCCAGCCGCCCATCTCCACGAAGCCGACCCGCAGGCCGACGTCGGCGTCGAGGAGGCGGGCGAGCTCGAAGAGGTCGCGGCCCAGGCGGCCCTTGGGATAGCCCGCGCGCTGGAAGGCCTCCCGGTCGACCTTCTCCACGCCGTGGAGCGAGCGGCGGGCCTCGGCGATATCGCGGGCGGGGCCGGCCAGGAGGGCGTCGGCCGCCTCGTCGTAGACCGACTCGAAGGAGTCGATCATCATGCCCCCGGCCTTGAGCTGGTCGGCGCCGGTGGTGGCCAAGGCGGGGTAGGCGCCGCGCAAGGTGCGGGGCAGGCGGGCGGCGATGGCCACCGCGGCCATGGGATCGCGCCGGCCCGGAGCCGCGGCCATGGCGCGGTTGAGCCAGCCGTCCTGGGTGGACTTCACGCCGGGCGTGCCGCTCTCCATGTAATCCTGGGCGTCGAAGTGGGAGCGCGTCCCGTCCGGCGAGCCGGCGGCGTGGACGATCGCCATCCGGCCCGCCTTCCAGAGGGGCGCCAGCTCGGCGAGGCGGGGATGGAGGCCGAAGCGGCCGTCGAGGTCGATGGTCTCCGAGCCCCGGGTCGGGGCCTCGATGCCGATGTTGGGCCGGGCCTTCCGGTAATCGGCGTCGCCGAAGGGGGGGACGATGTTGAGGCCGTCCGCCGCGCCGCGCTGGAAGAGGACGACGAGGACCTTCCGGCTGCGCTGCCGGGCGGCGGCGGCCGCGCGCAGGAACCAGCCCGGCACCAGGCCGAAGGAGGCCGCGGCCGTGCCGGCGGTCGCCAGGAGGCGCTTGCGGGTGAGGGGCTTGTCGAAGAAGGAGTCGTCCATCAGCGCCTCTGGAAGTCCGGAGAGCCCAGCACCAAGGCCGCGATCCGCGCCTGGTCCACGGCGGGATGGTCGATGCGCTCGAGGATGGCGCTGCGCGTGCGCTCCGCGATGCGGCCGCCCAGGAAGGCGCGGACGTAGGCGTCGACGGCCAGGGGCTTGCCCTGCGGCCCGTCGCATCCTTCGTCGCAGACCGCGCGCGGGTCGGCGTGGGCCGGGGCGTTGGGGTTGGGCCCGAAGAGCATGAGGGCCGCGTTCATGCGCTGCAAGAGCGCCCCGGCGTTGATCCAGGGCTGGGCGAGGTCGGGATAGCCCGTCGGCGGCTCGCAGACGTAGAGCGGCTCTCCCATCGCGTTGAGGGCCTGGGCCACGCGGACCGGATCGCGCAGCTCGGCCCGCGAGGCGCGCAGGGCGCTCGCCACGAATTCGAAAGGCGACTTCACCTTGCCCCGGAAGTGCTTGGGGTCGTAGAACTCGGGGGAGGTGAAGAGGGCCTTGAGGGTCTCGCGGATGTCGCCGTCGCTCGCCGTGAAGCGCGCGGCGACCTTGGCCACCAAGGCCGGCGGCGGCTCGTCGGCGACGAAGCGGCGGCAGAGCTTGAGCGCGATGAAGCGGGCGGTGCTGGGGTGCCGGGCGAGGAGGTCCAGGGCGCGCTCGCCCTCCTCCTGGCCGCCGGAGGGGAAGGCCTGGCCCAGGAGGACCTTGTCGCCCGGGTCGTGCATGCGCGGGCGGAAGACGTACTGGAAGTCTTTCAGGTCGTTCTTCGGGTTGGGCCGCTCGATGCTCCAGCCGGTGAGGATGCGGGCCAGCTCGGTCACGTCCTTCTGGGTGTAGCCGCCGTCCACGCCCAAGGTGTGCAGCTCCATGAGCTCGCGGGCGTAGTTCTCGTTCAAGCCCAGCTTGCGCCGCCCCTTGCCCTTCTCGCGCATCGCCATGCGCGACTCCATGTCCTGGATCATCATCTGCTCTTCGGGCGAGGCGTAGCGCGCGTCGACGGTGCTCTGGAAGTTGTCCAGGTAGACGAGCATGGCCGGGCTGTGGGCGACCGCGCCCAAAAGATCCCGGAACTTGCCCAGGACGCGCGGCCGCAGGACGTCCCGCTCGTAGGAGGCGAGCAGCCACTTGTCCTGGTTCTTGTTGAAGGCCACGTTGAAGTGGTTGAACCAGAAGTCGAGGAGGACCTCCTCCAGCTGGCGCTGGCTCCGGGTCGCGCGCACGAGCTTCGCGGCGGAGAGCTGCTCGAGCATCTCCCGCGGGCGGTGCGGGTCCTCCTGCCCTTCCTTTAAAGCCTTCTGGGGGTTGGGGTACTCCTCGGAGAGCTGGTAGCTGGTCTTGGTCAGGATCGGGTACGCCTTGAGCGCGGCGTCGCAGGCGGAGTCGTCGATCGTCTCGGGGTGGAGCTGCTGGTCGATGAAGGCCGTAGCACCCAGCCTCTTGAGGCGCTTGAGATCGCCCGGGCGCGGGCCGAAGGTCAGGCGGTTGAGGAGGTGGAGGAGGCGCTCGTCGGCGCCCATGCGCGCGGGACGCGGGGCGGAT
>DATLOS010000499.1:0-3571 GCA_035536155.1 Elusimicrobiota bacterium | reverse complement strand
CGCCGGCCTCGAGCGGCTGGTCCTCGCGCTGCCGGATGCCTTGCCGATCGCGCCGGCGCGTCGCGCCTTTGTCGTCGCGATCGGCGACGATGGACGGGCCGAGGCGCTCAAGCTGCTGCGCGAACTGCGTCGCGCGGGCGTATCGGCGCAGATGGAGTTCGAGGCCAAGGGCGTGCGGGCGCAGATGAAGCGCGCCGATCGCCTCAAAGCCGCCGTCACGCTGATCGTCGGCGGCGATGAGCTCGCGCGCGGCGAGGTCACGCTGCGCGACATGGCGTCGGGCGATCAGCGGGCCGTGCCGCGGCCGGCGATTGTGGAAACGGTGAAGACACGGTTGGGAGCATCATGAGCGAGTCTGCGTCCTATCGCACCCACACATGCGGCGAGCTGCGGCCGGCCGACGCGGGCCGCCGGGTCCGGGCCGCGGTCGAGTCCTGCGGGCTGGGGGACGCCCTCGACAAGCCGATCGGCCTCCTCTCGAAGGGCTTTCGCCAGCGCGTGGGGCTGGCCGCCGCGATCCTGCACGACCCCGAGGTGCTCCTCCTCGATGAGCCGACCTCCGGCCTCGACCCCAACCAGGCCCGGGAGGTCCGCGAGCTCATCGCGCGCCTCAAGCAGGACAAGGCCGTCCTCTTCTCGACGCACGTCCTCTCGGAGGCGGAGGCGGCCTGCGACCGGGTCGTGATCCTGAGCAAGGGCAAGATCGCGGCCGCGGGCCCGCCTCGGGAGCTCCTGCGCTCGGGCGCGAATGCGCGGGTGCGCGCGGCTCTGCGCCGCGGCGCGCTCGACGCCCGGGAGCTGGAGCGGGAAGCCGCGGCGCTGCCGGGGGCCGCGTCGGTCCGCGTCGAGGAGGCGGGAGACGTCCTCCGTCTCCTCGTCGAGGGGCGCGGCGAGGCCCCGGACCTGTGCTACGCCGTCTTTCGCCTCTGCGCGCGCCGGGATTGGCCCCTCCTCGAGCTGGGCCGGGAGGAGGCGTCGTTGGAGGCCGTCTTCCGGGAGCTGACCGCGCCATGAGCCGCCTCTTCTCCCGCCGCCAACGCCTTCGGGCCCTGTATATAAAGGAGGCCCGCGCCTTCTTCGACACCCCCGCGGCCTACGTGGTCACGGCGATCCTCCTGGTGGTCTTCGGCTACCTCTACGGAACGCCGCTTTTCCTCCAGGGACAGGCCAGCCTCGAGGGCTTCGTGGACGCGGCGCCGCTCCTCCTGCTCTTCTTCGTGCCCGCGGTCTCGATGCGCCTCTACTCCGAGGAGTACAAGTCGGGCACCATCGAGCTGCTCGGCACCTTGCCCGCCGAGGACTGGGAGGTGCTCGCCGCGAAGTACGCGGCGGCCCTGACCCTCGTCGGCTTCCTCCTCTCGCTGACCGCGGCCTACCCGGTCGTGCTGTGGTTCTTGGGCTCGCCCGACTGGGGCGCGGTCGCCGGCTCCTACGCCGGGCTCGGGCTCACGGCCGCGGTATTTGCGGCCATCGGCCTTTGGGCCTCGGCGTCGACCCGCAACCAGATTGTCGCCTTCATGCTCGCCTTCGCGGCCTGCTTCGCCCTCTTTCTCGCTGGAAAGCTCCACGCCTTCCTGCCGCCGGCCGCGGCGAGGGTCGCGGACTTCGCGGGAGTCGACGCCCACCTCGAGAACCTCGCGCGCGGCGTCCTGGACACCCGCGACCTGCTCTACTTCGCGAGCGTGATCGCCTTCTCGCTGTTCATGGCGCTGCGCGCGGCGCGGCGGGCGGCCCGCGGATGAGCGGGAGGCTCCGGCGGACGGCCGAGGCGGCGCTGGTCGCGGGCTGCCTGGCGCTGGCGAACCTGGTGGGCGCGCGCCTGTATCTGCGCGCCGACTTGAGCGCGGGCGGCATCTACTCGCTCAGCGACGGCTCCAAGCGCATCCTCGCGGCCCTCCCGGGGCCGGTGGAGGTCCGGGCCTACTTCTCCAAGGAGCTGCCTCCGGAGTACGCCGCCGCGCGCGCTTACGCGCGCGATCTCCTGCGCGAGTACCGGAGCGCGTCGGGCGGGCGGCTGCGCTTCCGGGTCTACGAGGGCTCCGACCCGGCCGCGCGCCAGGAGGCCTACCGGCAGGGGATCGCCCCCCTCCAGTTCAACGTCGTCTCCCGGGACAAGTACGAGGTCCGCGAGGGCTTCATGGGCATGGTCGTCCAGTACGCGGACAAGAAGGAGGTGCTCCCCGTCCTCTCCCAGCCCGAGGGCCTCGAGTACGATCTGACCAGCCGAATCCGCCTCCTGACGGCGGCGAGCCGGCCCAAGCTCGCCTTGGTCTCGAGCCACGGGGCGATCGGCCCGGACGAGCTCCATCCTCAAGTGCGCGAGTACCTGGAGCGCAACTATCAGCTGGTCCCGCTGCGCTTGGACGCGCTGGCTCCGGGGACGACCGTCGCCGCGGACGTCTCGGCGCTCCTCCTGCTGGGGCCCTCCGAGCGCTTGGACTCGAAGGCGCTCTTCGCCCTCGATCAGTTCCTCATGTCCGGCCGTCCCGCGGCGCTGGCCCTCGACGGCCGGCAGGCCGACCCGCGGAGCTTCCTGGTCTCGGACTTGGACGTCGGGCTGGGGGGCCTCCTCAAGCGCTACGGGGTGACGCTGCGCCCCAACTTCGTCCTCGACGCGCAGTGCCAGAAGCTGGCCGTCGAGAGCCGGCGCGGCTGGCTCACCTTGCAGAACGTCGTCGACTATCCCCCCTTCGTGCTGGCGACCGACCTCGACCCGGGCCATCCGGTCACGCGCCACGCCCAGGCGCTTCCCCTGCCTTTCGTCTGCCCTTTGGACGTGCCGCCGGGCGCCAAGGTCCTGGCCCGCTCGTCCCGGATGAGCTGGCAGCGCGCCGCTTGGGCGCGCGGCTCCTTCAGCGCCAACCCGATGCAGAGCATGGCGCCGGCTCCCGCCGACCCGAAGGGGCCCTTCGTCCTCGCCGCGGCCCTCGACGGCCCGTTCCAGAGCTTCTTCTCGGGAGCGCAGGCTCCCGGCGGCCCGTTCTCGGCCCGGAGCCCGGCGGCGGCGCGCCTCCTGATCGTGGGGACCGCGCGCTTCGCGCGCCCGCAGATGAGCGGCGGCGGCTCGGGCCCGGTCCTTCTCCTCAACATCGCGGACTGGCTGGCCCAGGACCCCGACCTCGGCGCGATGCGGGCCAAGACCGCGGTGTTTCGCCCGCTCATCGAGATCCCGGCGGGCGGAAAGGCCCTGGTGCGCTGGCTCCTGGTCCTGCTGCCTCCCGCCGCGGCGGCGGCGTTCGGGGCGCTGCGCCTGGCCCGCCGCCGGCGCCTGCGCGCGCGCCGCCGGGAGCGCTTCGCGCCTCCGGCGCCCGGTACGGCCGCCGCCTGAGATGTCGGACCGGAACTTCGCCGCCTTAGGCGGGCTCTTCGCCCTGCTCCTCGTCGTCTGGCTCGGCCTCCTGGCGCGGGAGCGCCTCGAGCCCGCGCCGGAGCTCCTCTGGCCGAAGGCGGCCGCCGCCCGCCGCCTGGTCCTCGAGCGGGGCGGCCGGGAGACGATCCTCGTGCGCGCGGGCGGCGGGGAATGGTCCTTGGAGGCCCCCTTCCGCTTCCCCGCCGACGGAGCCTTGATCGA
>DATLOS010000498.1:0-3089 GCA_035536155.1 Elusimicrobiota bacterium | reverse complement strand
AGCTGAGCTGGCGGACCATGGCGTTCGCGGGCGCGCTCTCCGTCGCCCTGGCCGTGGCCGTCGGCTGCGCGCTGGGCGTGCGCGAGGCGCGGCTGATGCTCTTCGCCGGCGACCCGATCCTGTGGGGAGGCTGACCATGATGGCGACTCTTCAGGGACGCCGCCGCGGCGCCGCCCTAGTCGCGCTCTGGGTCGTCTCCTCCGTGCTCATGGGCGCGATCATCGCCCAGGCGGCGAAGCGGATGGTCCGCCATCTCCTGGTCCACCCGGAAGCCAGCGCCAAGGTGAGCGCCCGCTACCTCCAGGCGGAGCTCGGTCTCAACGACGACCAGTACCGCCGGGCCTACGAGGTGATCCGCGAGAGCTTCGAGGAGCAGCTCGACTTGATGCCTCGCCGGCGGGACCTGTGGGGGTCGATCTGCGACAGCCTGGCGACGGCCTCCGATGAGGAGCTCCTGGCCAAGCTCCCGGCCCTCCAAGCCGAGAGCTCGCGGATGCCCGAGGCCAACATGCGCATGGTGCTTAAGCTGCGCGCGATCGTGCCGCAGGAGAAGCGCGGCCGCCTGGGCGAGCTGCTCAAGTCGGCCACGCAGAAGATGACGCTGGCGCGCTACCTCCGGACGCGGACGCGCTGACGCCGGCTACGCCGTCTCGCGGATGGTCTTATACGCGAGCGCACCGAGCAGCATCCCGGAGATGGGCGCGAGCCAGTAGATCCACTGGCGGGCGAAGCTCAACGACAGGAGCGCCGGGGCGAAAGAGCGCGCGGGATTCATCGAGGCCCCCGAGATCGGACCCCCGAAGGCCGCCTCCAGGGCGACCACGGCGCCGATGGCGATGCCGGCCATCGTCCCCTCCGCCCGGTCGTCGGTGGCGACGCCCATGATGGTGAACATGAGCATGAAGCTCATGATGAGCTCCAGCGCGAAGCTCTGGAGCGCTCCTCCGGCCGGCATGGTGGCGCCGAGGCCTCCGGCATGGCCCAGGAACACGAGCTTGAGCGCGGCGGAAGCGAGGGTCCCCCCCGCCAGCTGAGCCGAGATGTAGGGGAGCAACTCCGCCCGCGGATGCCTCCCGGCGCAGTAGAAGGCGATCGTCACGGCCGGATTGAGATGCGCCCCGGAGACGTGGCCGAGCGCGTAGATCATGGCCATCACGACCAGGCCGAAGACCAGGCTCACGCCCAGGTGGGAGACGCGGCCATTCGAGACCTCGTCGGCTACGATCGCCCCGGTGCCGGCGAAGACCAGGCAGAAAGTGCCGACGGCCTCGGCGTAGCAGCGCCCCTTAAGGCTGGGCATGGCCGGCGTGCGTCCGGATGAAGTCCTCGATCCTCGCCCGGACCTCGTCGCGGACGACCCGCGTCTGGGCGAGCTTCTCCTCCGGAGTCCCCGTGAAGCCGCTCGGGTCCTTGAAGCTCCAGTGCAGCCGCTCTTGCAGCAGGCCCGGGAAGACCGGGCAGCGCTCCGAGCTGGACTCGTCGCAGACCGTGACGACGTATTGGTACCTGCGTCCCTGCTTGAGGAGATCGAACACGCTCTTCGTCTTCGCGGCGGAGATGTCGATGCCGAGCTCCCGGAGCGCGGCGACGACGACCGGGTTGAGGGAGCCCGGCTCGAAGCCGGCGCTCTCGGCCTCGAAGCGGTCTCCCCCCAGTTGCCGGAGCAGGGCCTCGGCCATCTGGCTCCGGCCCGAGTTGTGGATGCAGACGAACAGCACGCGCGTTTTCATAGGCAGCGGATCCCGGCCTCCTTGAGTTTGGCGGCGTCGCGCCGAAGGACCGGCGCCTCGTCCAGGCAGCATGCGACGCAATCGATGAGGCGCTTTTGAAACGGGCTCTTCGGCTTGGCGAGCGAGTAGTGGCGCCAGCGGCCCTCTTGGCGGTCTTGAACCAAGCCGGCGCGCTTCAGGTAGCTCAGATGACGGGAGATCTTGGGCTGAGGAGCGCCGAGGACGGCGATGAGATCGCAGACGCAGAGCTCCCGCTTGGAGAGCAGGTGAAGGATGCGCAGGCGCGTCTCGTCCGCGAAGGCTCGGAACGTCCGGTCCGGGCTAAACATATCTGCCTAGGCATATATTATAGCCTTTTCCCCAGCCGCTGCTTCTCGAAGAACTTCCACAGCAGCGTCCGCGCTGGATCGGCCGCGATCTCCGCGAGCTGCTTGGAGTAGCCGGGCTGCGAGGCCGTCTCCGGCCGCTCGACGAGCGTGTAGAGCGCGACCGGCGCGCCGCCGGAGGCGGGCGCCGGGGAGTAAAGCTGGGCGGAGTAGCCTGGAGCGCTTTCCGTCTTGAGGGAGTCTCGGCGGCAGCGGTCGATGGCCAGCCACCAATCCAGCGCCTGCTCGTCGACCGGATCGGAGGCCCGCCTCGAGACGTGCGCCAGGGCAATGGCGCGGGGGCTGACGCCCCCCTGGGCCAGGGGCGCCGCGACCGCTCCCACCGCGGCGATCCGATCGGAGAGCTCGCCGGCCAGGCGATACAGGGCGAGAGCGCCGGCTCCTCGTCCCAGCGCGTACACGCGGCTCGGATCGACGCCGTAGCGCCGAGAGACGTCATCGAGGACCGCGCGGATCGAGGCGGCGTCGGGGTCCGCCTCCTCGGGCAGAAAGGCGGCGATGAAGCCGAAGCGGTCGGCGACTCCGGTCAAACGCACCTGCTCCAGGCGCAGCCCGAAGCCGGATTGGCTGGAGAAGTCGAGGACCAACGGGAGCTTGCGGGAGCCGTCGTAGCCCGGAGGCACGTGCACCGAGTAGGCGCGCTCTCCCCCTTTGCCGGCGAGCGCGTACATCGAGGCGGGCGGGCGCTTGCCCATGAGCTGATCGACGACGGGCCGGAGCTGGGCGATGAGGCGCCGGCGCTCCTCCTCCCGCGCGGCGCGCTGCTGAGGGGTGACGCGCCGGCTGTTTTCGATCACCTTCTGCCGCCAGGCGTCGAACGTCGCCTTCTGGGCGGGCGTGAAGACCTTGTTCCAGCGCGGATCGTCGGGCTTCGGGACCTCCTGGGCGCCGGCCCGCGGCGTCCAGCAGGCGAGGGTCGCCAGCATCAGCAGCGTTTTCATGGTCGCCTCCTAGCACTTGTACGGCGTGCAGG
>DATLOS010000497.1:0-2927 GCA_035536155.1 Elusimicrobiota bacterium | reverse complement strand
CCCCGGGCGATCGCCGCCGGGAAGAACACGTCGAAGACGTGGAACTCGAGCGAGGGCTCGGCCGGGCCCTCGCTGCGGCGGGCCTGGCCCGAGATCCAGTTGAGGTCCTTGCCGCGGACGAACAGCTCCCCGTCGAGGTACGGCGCGGCGCCGGCGTGCGCCGCGGCCGGCGCGCCGCTCACGGCCGGCGCCGCGGCGAGGAGCGCCTCGAGCTCGGCGGCGAGGCCCGGCTGGCCCACGTAGGGGGCGCCCGTGCGGGAGTACCGGACCAGCTCCGGGCGGCCGCCCGGCGGCCGGCGCAGGTAGGCCACCTGCCGGACCCCGTTGAGCTTCCGCTGGACGGTGACGCCCTCCTTGAAGTCGGCGGGGCCCAGGACGGCGCTGCGCGTCTGGCCCTCCTTCGAGGCCAGCATCGGCAGCGGCCGCTCGGCGGCCCCCTTCAGCTCCCCGGCCGCGGGGCCGGCCGGCGCGGCCCCCGGCGCGGCCCCCGGCGCGGCCCCCGGCGCGGCCCCCGCCGGGGCGGCCCCCGCGGGCGGCCGAGCGGCGGCGCGGCGCTTGTGCTTGTTGTAGAGGCCCAGGGCGTCCTTGAGCGCCTGGGTCACGGCGTTCGTCGCGTTCTTCTTGCCGAGGTTCGTGCCGGCGGCGACGAAGGTCGGCTGGGCCGGGAGGAGCTTCCCGCCGACCTGCTGCGCCTCGACGAGGATCTCGGCGCGGTGGCCCGGGAGGGCCGGGCCCGGCGCCGCCAGCATCTCCCGGGTGATCGGCACTGGCGCGCCGCCCGAGAGGAGGCGCACCCGGATCGCCCAGGTGCGGCGGGCGCCGCGGGCGTCGCTGTAGTCCAGCCGCGGGAAGGCGTAGACCGTCCGATCCGCGTTGAAGGCGCCGGGCATCTCGCCGGCCGCGATCGCCCGCCCCACGTCCGCTATCGGCTTCGCGGTTGAGGTCATTTGGGGGGTGCGGGGCGGTTCAAACCGCCCACGCGGGAACTGAACCGGGGGGCGGCGAGCAATGGAGCGGTGGAGAGAGCCTTCGAGCCGGGGCCGCGCAGGGCGCGGCTTCTTGGGTCCGCCGCAGCGGGCCGACCTCCCCGCGGCCGCGGCCGCGGCGCGGGTCGTGGTGAGGGCTTGGGGCGCCGAGGTCCTGGCGCTGTACGGCTGGGCTCCGAGCGGGGAGGAGCTCGCCTGCGGCGGGTGCGCCGCGGTGGGCGCCCTTTGCGAGGTTTTCGCCGCGGGCCGCCCCTACCACCCGCCGGCCAGCCCGGCCGCGAGCGCCTGCCGGCTGCAGGCCGGCCGGCGGAGGCTTTACGGCCGGGAGTGGGCCCGCCGGGGCCGGGCCGTGAGCGAGGCGACCGCTCTCCCGGCGGACCTGGTCCGCCTGGTGCTGGACTGCGTGCCCTCTTTCGGGCTGGTCCTCCGCTGGGGCCACCTCCTGGGGTCGCACCCTGACGCGGTCGGGCCCCACTCGGAGTGCGACTTGTGCCAGCTCCGGCCGATGTGGGCCCCCGGCGTCCAGGCCTCGGCGCGGCTTGCCGCGCAGATCGCCAGCTGCGAGGCGCGGAGCTGCGAGGCGCTCGAGGCCGGGCGCCTGACCTGGTACCAGGACGCCTCGCAGTACGCGGCCTCCCGCCCGCGCCCGTGCCGCCGCTGCGGGCGGCTCCTGGTGCCCTCGGTGCAGAAGGTGCCGTGCGCCGAGCACTCGGGGCGGGGGGTCGGCCTGCGGTGCCGCTGCGCGGAGGCCCTCTGGCTCAGCTGCTTCCACTGCTCGGAACACGTCCGGCTCGCGGCACCGGTCGCCGGGGCGCTTGCCCTCCGCTGACGCCGCGCCCGGTTTGAACTCGGCCGGCGCCGCAAAGATGGCCCTCAAAGCGAGCGAAAAAACCCTCCCGGCCGGGCCCGGGCCCAAGCGCGAGAGGAAGCGGCTGCCCCGGGGCGGGGCGCGCCCGTTCTCGGCGCGGCTCGACGCGCGGGGCGGCCCTCCGGCGCAGCCCGGCTGCGCGCGGTGCGCGGTCGGCCGCTTCTCCTCGCCGGAGGAGGCGAACGCCTTTGCGACGATCGAGGGGGCCTCGGTCGGCTGCTACCCCTGCCGACGGCTCCGCTACTGGGCCTTCGACTTCGAGGCCGGCCCTCGGTCGGGGCCGCAGCCGGCGGGTGCCCGGGTCGAGACCCTCCTTGCCGGCGGGGTTCTGTTCGTTCGCGTCCGCTGCCTCGCCTGCGGCGCCGTCGACTCGGTGCTGTTCCGGGGCGACGGGGCGCACGTACCGTTCAACACCTGCTGCAAGGCAGGGCGACTGATGTGGCGCACCGGCGCGTATGTGGAGTGGATCGGGGACTGAGCCGCCGTTTTTGCGCGGCAGCTAGGGCGGGCCTTTTTCGGCTGGGCTGGCGAGGACCGCCCCGCTATCGGCCTTCCACGTCTCGACCTGGGCGCCGTCGGCGGAAAGGAAATCGTGGACGAACGTGCTGCGGCCGTCGCTGATGGCGCGGTGGAGAGACGCGGCCAGCGCCTGGGCGCCGCGGGCGCGCCCAAAGACGGCCGTCCTCGCGGCGATCTGGAGGGGCCCGGCTAGGGCCGGGCCCGCGCTTCCCTCCCGCAAGGCGAGGTGCACCGCGACGTCGCGGCCCTCCGGCAGCGCTCCGGCCCTCCGCGCGTGCGCCACGACTGCTTCTGCCAGCGTCTGTTTGCTTTCCACGAGTGTTGGGAGGAACGCGATGAGCCAGACTAACTTCTCGCCGGAAACCTCCCGCTGGACAAAGCGCGGGTGCGCGTCAAAGAGGACACACTGTCTTTTGTGGGCGGCCCAGTGAGCTTTCTGGTGTGCCGGCCCACAATAGCCGACGCGCCTGCACCTTGCACACCGCTTCAGCTCGGCGGTCTGGCCGCAGCCGGGGCACGGGGGGCTCGCAGGCGCCGCTCCCTCGTAGAATGCG
>DATLOS010000496.1:0-2020 GCA_035536155.1 Elusimicrobiota bacterium | reverse complement strand
TCCGAAACCCGCGCCTCCTCGGCGACCTGGGGATCTCGAGCCCGACCGAGCAGCAGCACCCGCTGGTGTCCTGCAAGATGCTCGAGGGCATCAAGATGCTCGAGGGCGCGATCCCGATCATCAAGCACCACCACGAGAGCTTCGACGGCTCGGGGTTCCCGGGCAAGCTCAAGGGAGAGGACATCCCGCTGGGGGCCCGCGTCCTGGGCCTGGTGGAGGCGCTCGAGGAGCTGCGCATGGCCGGGCTCAAGGACGAGGAGCTCGCCAAGCGCGCCGCCGCCGAGGCGCAAGCGGGCAAGGGCACGCGCTTTGATCCTCTCGTGGTGGACGCCGCGGTGGAATTTCTGGGCAGCCAAGGGGGCTCATGGTAGACAAGACTCATCGCATCCTGATCGCGAAGCCGGGCCTCGACGGCCACGACCGCGGGGCCAAGGTGATCGTGCGCTCCCTGCGCGACGCCGGCTTCGAGGTCATCTACACCGGCATCCGCCAGACCCCGGAGATGATCGCGCGCACCGCCGTGCAGGAGGACGTGGACGCCGTGGGGCTCTCGCTCCTGTCGGGCGCGCACATGACGCTTTTTCCGCGGGTGGTCGAGCTCCTCAAGAAGGAAGGCCTCGAGGACATCCTGGTCTTCGGGGGCGGCATCATCCCGGACGAGGACGTCCCGGCGCTCAAGGAGAAGGGCGTGCGCGGCGTCTTCGGCCCGGGCACTCCGACCGACGCGATCGTCGATTTCCTGCGCAAGGAATTGGGGGAGCGTGCCGCCGCGCCCGCCAAGAAAGGCTGACATCCCGGGCTTGGCCGAGCGCGTCCTCGCGGGTGACCCCGCGGCGGCCTCGCGCGCCCTGAGCATCGTCACCGACGAGCGGGAGGGGCACGAATCCCTCTCCCGGGAGCTCTTCGCGCGCCGCGGGCCCGCGCACACCATCGGCCTCTGCGGCCCGCCCGGAAGCGGCAAGTCGAGCGTCATCAACCGCCTGGTCTCCGTCTTCCGCAAGGCCGGCGAGACCGTGGGCGTCCTCGCGGTCGACCCCACCAGCCCCTTCACCGGCGGCGCCTTCCTGGGCGACCGCCTGCGGGTGCAGGAGCACGCCCTGGACTCGGGCGTCTTCATGAGGAGCCTGGCCACCCGCGGCATGCTGGGGGGGCTCAACGCGACGATATTCGGCGCGGTGCACGTCCTCCAGGCTTACGGCTGCCAGCGCATCTTGATCGAGACCGTGGGCACGGGCCAGGACGAGGTGGACATCGCCGACGTGGCCGACACGGTCCTTTGCGTGAGCGCGCCCTACCAAGGCGACGAGTTCCAGGCCATGAAGGCGGGGACGATGGAGATCGCCGACGTCTTCGTGGTGAACAAGGCCGACTTGGCCGACGTGGACAAGGCGGTGGCCGCCCTGCGCGACGCCTTGAGCCTGGGCCACGCCCCCGATCTCAAGTGGAAGACGCCGATCCTTCCGGTCTCGGCCACGCGCAACGAGGGCTTTGGCGCCCTGGGCGCTGCCATCGACGAGCACCGCGAGCACCTGCGCTCCTCCGAGGAGGGAAAGGCGCGCGCCAAGCGGCAGCTGCGCAAGGAGCTCTCGCTCTGGATCTCGCGGCGGCTCTATCAGGACGCGATGGAGCGCGTGACCGACGCGGACATCGACGAGCTCTTGAAAGGGCGCTCGGATCCCGTGAGCACGGGCGAGCGCCTGCTCAAGCAAAGATGAGGATCGACCACGTCGGCGTCGCCGTCAAGGATATCCGCGAAGGAATCCGCTTCTACTCGGAGGCGCTCGGGCTCTCCGTCCTCCACGAGGAGGAGGTCGCGGCCCAGAAGGTCCGGGTGGCCTTCTTGGGAGAGCCCGGGGCCGAGGCGTCCATCGAGCTCCTCGAGCCCTTAGGCGCAGAGGGCGCGGTCGCCAAGTTCCTGGCCGAGCGCGGGCCCGGCATGCACCACGTCGCCTTCCACAGCCCGGACATCGCGGGCGACATGGCGCGCCTGCGCGCGGGGGGGAGGCCCCCGCTCGACGCG
>DATLOS010000495.1:0-8735 GCA_035536155.1 Elusimicrobiota bacterium | reverse complement strand
TAGTCGAGCCCGAACATCTCGTGCGTGACGCGCAGCTCCTGCTCCACCGCCAGCTTGGCGATCCCGTAAGGATCCTCGGGGATCGGGGTCATGTCCTCGTTCATGGGGGGCGGCACGGCGCCGTAGACCGCTATCGACGAGGTGAAGATGAAGCGCTCGACCTTGCGCTTGACCGATTCGTTGATGAGGTTGACGCTGCCGATGAGGTTATTGGTGTAGTTGAAGCGCTTGATGAAATGGCTCAGGCCCTCGGCGGCGTAGGCGGCGAGGTGGTAGACGTGGGTGAAGCCCTCCTCATCGAAGAGGCGGCCCAGCAGGTCGTGGTCGACGACCGAGCCCTTCACGAAGCGGGCGGCGGGGTTCACGTGGTCCTGGTAACCGCCGCTCAGGTCATCGAGCACGACGACCCGATGGCCCATCTCGAGGAGGTGGTTGGTCACGTGGGAGCCGATGAAGCCCGCTCCTCCGGTGACGAGCGATTTTTTAACCACTAGAGTCAGTTTAGCGAATTGCCAGTCGGGCGGGGAAGAGGATACAATGGCTCCATACCGGACATTCTGGCTCTCACGGCCTGGTCGTATCGAAGCGGCCTCATCAAGGCCTACACGCTGCCCTATCTTGACCGCATCCGGGCGCAGCTGGCGCCTGGGTCGCGCATCGCGCTGGTGACGCTGGAGCAGGACGGCTTCGCGCTGGACGAGGAGGCTCGGCGGCGGGAGCAGGCGCGGCTAGCGAGCCGCGGCGTCGATTGGATCCCTCTCCCGTACGCGCGTTTCGGCCTCCGCGCGCTCTGGAACGCCGCGCTGGGCATCGCGCGCCTGGCTTTCCTCTGCCGCCGGCGCCGCATCGCCGACCTCCATTGCTTCGGCACGCCGGCCGGCGCGCAGGGTTACGCCCTTTCCATCTTGACGGGGGCCCGGCTCGTGCTGGACAGCTACGAGCCGCACGCCGAGGCCATGGTCGAGACCGGGACATGGAAGAGGACGAGCCTCGCTTTTCGGATCTTATTCCCGCTGGAGAGGCTTCAGTCCCGGCGCGCCCGCGCGGTGATCGCCGTCTCCGAGGGGATGCGGGACTACGCCCGATCGAGGTACGGCGTGGAGTTCTCGCGCTTTTTCGTCAAGCCGGCCTGCGTGGACCTCGAGCTGTTCAAGCGCGACGAGCTCGAGGCGGCGCGGCTGCGCAAGGCGCTGGGGCTGGAAGGCGCGGTGGCGTGCGTCTACGCGGGAAAGACGGGCGGGATCTAGCTCGAGCGCGAGCTCTTCGATTTTTTCAAGGCGGCGCGCGACTACTGGGGCGAGCGCTTTCGGGCGTTGGTGTTGAGCAGCGATCCGGAGGATTCCTTGCGGCGCTTGGCCGAGCGGAGCGGGTTTCCGGGCGACGCCCTCATCGTCCGCTTCGTGGACCACGACGCGGTTCCTGCCCATCTTGCGGCCGCGGATTTCGCGGTGACTCCGGTCAAGCCGGTTCCCACCAAGCGCTGCTGCACGCCGATCAAGGACGGAGAATATTGGGCCATGGGCTTGCCCGTCGTCATCACGCCGGGCATCTCGGAGGACTCGGAGATCATCCGCCGGCGCGGCATCGGGGCCGTGCTCGAGGGCTTCGCTCCGGAGCATTATCGCGCGGCTCTCCGGCGGATCGACGAGCTGCTTCGAGAGGTCCCGCCGGACGAGCTCCGCGCGCGCATCCGCGCGACGGCCGTCGAGTTCCGCGGTTTCGAGCGGGCGGACGCCGCGTACCGCGGGGTCTACGGCAAGGGGGCGGGCTAGACAGCCCCGCTCAACGCATCGTCCGAGGTCTGGTGGTCGATGACGTCGCGCAGGATGTCGTGGATGCTCTTCGTGGGCTTGTAGCCGACGGCCTTCGCCACCTTGGAGATGTCCGGGACCCGGCGCGGCATGTCCTCGAAGCCCTCCTCATAGGCCTCGTCGTAGGGGATGTAGTGGATGGGCGACTTGCTGCCGGTCGTCTTCTTGATCAGCTTGGCCAAGTTCCCGATGGAGATCTCGTGCTGGCTGCCGATGTTGAAGACCTGGCCCACGGCCTTGGGAGCCCGGGAAAGGGCCGCCAGCGCGCCGACCACGTCGACGACGTGCGTGAAGCAGCGGCTCTGCTTGCCGGTGCCGTACACGGTGATGGGATGGCCGAGCAGGGCCTGGCGGACGAAGGTGGGCACGACCATGCCGTACTGGCCGGTCTGACGCGGGCCCACGGTGTTGAAGAGGCGGAACACCACGACGGGAAGCTTCTTCTCCTTCCAGTACGCCAAGGCCAGGAACTCGTCGATCGCCTTCGAGCAGGCGTAGCTCCAGCGCCCCTTGTTGGAGGCCCCGATGACGAGGTCGCCGTCCTCCCGAAACGGGACGGCCTTCGACTTTCCGTACACCTCCGACGTGGAGGCGACCATCACCTTCTTTTTCTTCTTGTTCGCGCAGTCGAGGACCAGCTCGGTGCCCTTGATGTTGAGCTCGATCGTGCGCACCGGGCTCTCGACGATGAGCTTCACGCCCACGGCCGCGGCCAGGTGGAAGACCACGTCGCAGCCGTCGATGAGCTCGGATAGGAGGGGGCGGTTCATGACCGTGTCGATCACGTACTTGAAGCCCTTCTTGTCCTTGAGATGCTGGATGTTGTTCATGGACCCGGTGGAGAGGTCGTCCATGATGGTGACCGAATGGCCTTGCTTCAGGAGAAGATCGCTCAGATGAGAACCTATGAAACCGGCGCCGCCGGTGATGAAATAACGCATAAATTAATTTTAGCATTTTAGGCCGAGGCCGGCCCCGCCTCCGTCGGGTGTGTGGAAGTTGTAAAATATGCAGGATTCTAATGAAGAAGCCGGCCTTCGACCATCTTTTGATTACCCGCTTCAATGTCGCCTGGCCGGATGGGCCGAACCAAGGCCTCGACCCCGGCTGGCTCGAGGCTCGATTTCAGCTCTTCGAGCGTTTCTGCCTGCCTTCGGTCCGAGCGCAGAGCTGCTCGAATTTCCGCTGGCTGATCCTCATGGACGAGCGTACGCCGGCCGAGTACCGCAACCGGATCGAGGCGCACGCGCGCTGGGAAAACCTGCATCCCGTCTACCTGCGGCGGCCGCTTACTGTGCTGGATGACGGCTTTTTGGACGTGGTCCGCGCGCATGCGCGTCCAGACGTTCGATACCTGATAACGACCCGGCTCGACAACGACGATGCCATCGCTCGGCATTTCATACAGGCGATTCAGGAGGCGTTCCGGGGCGTCAAGCGCGAAGTGCTCGAGTTCCCCTGCGGCTACGTCTGGAACGAGCACAAGCTCTATCGGGTGCCCCACTATCCGTCCAATCCGTTCTCCTCCCTGATCGAGGAGCGGGACGAGTTCACGACGGTGTACGGCGACACGCACGAGTCCTTGGCCAAGAGCGCGCCGGTTCGCGTGCTCGCCCGGCGCCCGTCGTGGATCCAGGTCGTGCACGGCGGAAACATCGCCAACCGCGTGCGCGGTGTCCGCTGCCGCTTGAGCGCCCAGGCATTGGGCCGCGATTTCGCCCTGGATATCGGCGATGGCGCCCCGACCGAAAGCATCCTCGCCTACGCCGCGGACTACGCGTCCCGTTGGAGGGACGTATTGGCGGACTTCAAGCGCGGCCTGCGAAGGGCCGGCCGATGAGCGGGCCTCCCGCCGCCAGCGTGGTGGTCCCCCTTCATGACAAGGGACCGCACGTGCGCCGCGCGCTCGACTCCGTCCTGGCCCAGACCGTCCAGGATTTCGAGCTCATCGTGGTGGACGACGCGTCGACCGACGGCGGCGGAGAGGTCGCCGCGGGTTTTCGCGACCCCCGCCTGCGCTTGCTGCGCCGCGCCGCGCCCGGCGCGGGCGGGCACGCGGCCCGCAACGCCGGAATCGCCGCGGCCCGCTCCGAGCTCGTCGCCTTCCTCGACGCCGACGACGAGTGGTCGCCGTCCTTCCTGGAGACGGTGCTGCGCCTGCGCCGCGAGTTCCCTCGCGCGGGAGCCTACTCCACGGCCTACGAGGTGGTGGAGCCCGGGGGCGCCCGGGCGCCGGGTCGCCTCGGCCCCGTGCCCGCGCCGCCCTGGGAGGGCCTTCTGGACGGCTACTTCCGCGTCGCGCTCGACGCGGCCCCGGTCTGCGCGTCCGCGACGGCCGTGCCCAAGAGCGTGTTCGCGGACGTCGGCGCATTCCCTGAGGGGGAGAGGCGCGGGGGAGACGTGGACATGTGGCTCCGAATCGCGCTGAGCTATCCCATCGCCTACAGCTCCGCCGCGGCCGCGACCTACCGCCGGGACGCCGTGAATCGGATCGACGTTGCCGGCTACTCGCTGGAGCGGCGCCGCGTCATCGACACGGCGTTGGCCGCGATCCGGGAAGGGCGGGTCGCGGAGGATGCGCTGGCGGACCTGCGCGAGTACGTCGCGCCGTTCCAGCTGCATTGGGCCGCCTCGAACATCCTCCTCGGCGATCCGCGCGCCGCGCGTCGCGAGCTGCGCGCCTGCGAGACCCGGCGCTTCGCGCGCCGGAAGGCTTGGCTGACGCTTTGGAGCTTCATGCCCCCCGCCCTGACTCGGGCCTTGTGGCGGATGAAGAACGCGGTTCATGGGCGAGCCTAGCCCCACGCCCCTCGTCGGGCGCGCCGTGGTCTGCCTCTCGACCATCGATTGGGACTTCCTCTGGCAGGGGCACCAGGAGATCATGTCGCGCATCGCCCGCGCCGGCGACCCGGTCCTCTTCATCGAGAATGCCGGGGTCCGCACGCCGACCATCAAGGACTTTCGCCGCGTCCTCCACCGCCTGCGCAACTGGCGCAGGGGCGTCAGCGGCTTCCGCGAGGAGCGGCCGAACCTGGTGGTCCTCTCGCCCCTGCTCCTTCCCTTTCCCTACGCCCGGTGGGCGCGGCCCATCAACGCCTGGCTGATCCAGCGGGCCATCTCCAACTGGTCGCGGGCCGTGCGCTGCGACACCCCCGTGCTCTGGACCTTCCTTCCGACCCCGCTCGCCGTCGACGTCATCGAGGCCCTGGAGCCGCCGGCGTCGGTGTACTACTGCATCGACGACTTCCAGTCGAGCTCCGCCGAGGCGCGCCGCAGCGAGGCCAGCGAGGCGGAGCTGTTCCGCAGGGCCGACCTCGTCTTCGTCACGTCCCGGGAGCTGGAGCGGAAGGCGCTGCGCCACCGCGCCGACGTCCGGCTCTTCCCGTTCGGCGTGGACTTCGAGAAGTTCGAGGCGGCCCGCGCCGCCGGGGCGCCCGAGCCGCCGGACCTCGCGTCCATCCCCCGCCCGCGCTGCGGCTACGTCGGGGGAATTCACCAGTGGGTGGACTTCGGCCTCGTGGCCCGGGCCGCCCGCGAAAACCCCTCCGTTCAATTCGCCTTCGTCGGCCCGCTGCAGACGGACGTCTCCGCCCTCCAGGGCCTGTCCAACGTCCACTTCCTCGGGCCCAGGCCCCATGACCGCGTGCCGGCCTACGTCGCCGGCTTCGACGCGGGGCTCGTCCCCTACCGGCGCTGCGCCTACACCGAGAGCGTGTACCCGACCAAACTCAACGAGTACTTCGCCATGGGCGTCCCGGTTCTGTCCACGGACCTGGCGGAGATCCGCGGCTACAACCGCGAGCACGGGGATTTGGCTCTGATCGCGAAGGACGAGGGGGAGTTCGCGGCGGCGATCGCGCCGCTGCTCGGCCGCCCGGCCGGCGGCGTCGAGGCGCGCGTCGCGGCGGCAAGGAGAAACGGCTGGGCCGCGCGTCTCGAGGCGATGGCGGGTCTGGTGCGCGGCAAGGTCGCGGCCTCCCACGCCGACGTTCCCGCTTGGCCAGAGGTGGCCCGGCGCCTGGACGCGCGCCGTCCGCGCGCGCTGTCGCTGGCCGCCGTCGCCGTCCTGCTCACCGCGGCCCTGCTCCGGTGGAGCCCCGTCGTGTGGTGGCTCGCGGAGCCGTTGCGCGTCGCCCGCCCGCCCGCCGCGGCGGACGGCATCGTCGTCCTGGCCGGCGGCTCGGGCGAGTCGGGCGTCGCCGGCCAGGGGCACGAGGAGCGCTTGGCCCGGGCCATCGCCCTCTATCGCCAAGGCTACGCCCCCAAGCTCATGCTCTGCTCGGGCTATATCCGGGCCTTTCGGGAGCCCGACGTCATGCGCGCCATCGCGCTCGACGAGGGCGTTCCGGACTCCGCGATCTTGCTGGCCCGCCTGGGCGGGAGCACCGGAGACATGATCGCGGAGGCGGACGCGTGGGCGCGCCGGCTGGGCTGGAGGCGCGTGCTCCTGGTGAGCTCGCCGTACCACATGAGGCGCGCCCTTTACATATGGCGAAAGATCGATCCCGGGATGGAGGTCCTCGCGACCCCGGCGCTCCGGAGCGACTTCTACGGCTACCGTGAGGTCGAGGGGCGCGTCCACCACCGCGACGAGGCGACTTTGGAGCAGATGGGCGGGATCGTGCGCGAATACTTGGCCATACTCTACTACGCCGTCCGCGGCCGGAGCTGATCGATGCGGGAGCTCCGGCTGTTCTGCGTGACATCGTCTTCCGAGATCGGGGGAGCCGAGCGCTACCTCGCGATGTTGTTGAAGGGGCTCGCGCGGGCCGGCGTGGAGGTCGTCGTCGCGCATCCCGGGGGCGGACCGATGGCCGAGCAGTATCGCGCCGCCGCGGCGCGCACGCGGGCGCTGGACGCCTCGAGCGTATTCGCGCCCCGGACCGTCCGGCGCCTCGCGTCGTGGATGCGCGAGGAGAGGGCGCAGCTCGTCCATACCCATCTTTGGAACGCCGACGTGCTCGGCGGGTTGGCGGCGCGGCAGGCGGGCCTCCCCGCCGTCAGCACCGTCTATGGCGCCTACCATCTTCCGATCGGCGTCGCCGGCCTGCGCGGGCAGAGGCGGCGTGCGCTGTCGCGCGCCTACCGCGCGATCTATGCCCGCTTCGATCGCGTCATCGCCCTGTCGGAGTATATCCGGAAGGATCTCATCGAACGCGCGGGAATCCGGGCGCCGGGTGCGGCCATCGAGACGATCTATCCCGGTTTTGAGCCCGAGGGGCCGCTGCCGGACGGGCTCGGAGCGGGGCACACGGGCGCTCCACGGAGCATCGTCAGCGTCGGAAACCTCTTCCCGATAAAGGGGCAGGAGTGGCTTCTGCGAGCCATGCCGCGCGTGCTGGAGCGGCTTCCCGGGACGACGTGCGCGCTGATCGGCGACGGGCCCGAGCGCGGCCGTCTGGAGTCGCTGGCCGCGGAGCTCGGCCTCGGCGACCGCGTGGCTTTCCTCGGCACCGTCGCGAACCCCTTGGAGCGCGTCTCGCGGGCCGGCGTTTTCGTCCTGCCGTCCGTCTCCGAAGGCCTGCCGCTCGCGATCCTGGAGGCCTGGCGGCTCGGCGTTCCGGTCGTCGCGTCCAAAGCGGGAGGGATACCCGAAGCGGTAGAGGACGGGCGTTCCGGCCTTCTGGTGCCGCCGCGCGATCCCGCGAGGCTGGCCGACGCGCTCGTCGCCGTCCTGTCCGACTCGGGCCTGGCGCGGCGCCTGGCCGAGGCCGGGCGAGAGGCGGTTCGCGTCCGCTTCGCCTTCGACGCGATGCTCGACAGGACGATCGCGCTGTACGCGCGCGTGCTGGACGCGAGGCGGGCTCGGGCATGAAGATCTCCGCGATCGTCCCGACGCGCCACCGCGAGGCGGAAGTCCTCCGGCTTCTTGCGGGACTTCGGGCCCAGACGCGGCCGCCGGACGAGGTCCTGATCGTGGACGGGGGGGACGCCCCCTTGGAGGGGGAGGCCGTCGCGGCCGCGATGGCGGCTTGTCCGTTTCCCGTCCGGCTCCTGCGCGAGAGCCCGGGAGTCTGCCGGCAGCGCAACCGGGGCGCGCGGGAGAGCGCGGGCGACCTGCTCTTTTTTTTCGACGACGACGTCGTCCCGGAGCCGGACTTCATCGAGATCTTGGCCGAGGTCTTCGTCCGCAATCCGGAGTATCGCGCCGGGATGGGAACCTTGGCCCCGGCCATGCGGCGCTGGTCCCCGGGCGCGCTGCTGTGCCGCCTCTTCCTGCTCCAGCGCGAGCACGGCGACGGACGGTATTATCCTTCCGGGATGCCGCGCCATCCCTACGGCACGGGGGAGTTTCGGGAAGTCGAGGTCCTGGGGGCGGGGCTCATGGCGGTCCGGCGGGCCGTCTTCGCCGAGGATAAGGTCGAGTTCGACGAGCGGCTTCCCTTGATGTGGGAAGACGTGGACTTCTCTCGCCGCCTCTCCCGGCGGGGCCGCCTGTTCTTCGAGCCGCGCGCCCGGGTGGAGCACAGCCGCTCCCCCGCGGGGCGCCCCGATGACTTCGAGCGCGGCCGGCGCTACATGCTCGGCTACCGGAGGCTGTACCTGCAGCACTTCTATCCCCGCGCTCCCTGGACGCTTCCCGCCCACTGGTGGGCGCTCCTGGGAATGTTCGTTGTCGCAGCGGCGACCGGCTCCCGGGACGCGCTGCGCGGCTACGCGGACGGGTTCGGCGAGTTTTCGGGCATGGGCCTACTGAAAAAGTGAAGAAGCTGAAAAGAGCCGCATACGTCACCCGCCCCTTCTTGCCGCCCCTCGAGGAATTCCAAGGGTATCTGAGGGATATCTGGAAGACCCGGGAGCTCACGAATAACGGCAAGTATCACCGGCGTTTGGAGAAGACCCTGTGCGAGCGCCTCGGGGTGAAGCATGTCTCGCTATTCTCGAATGGGACCCTCGCTCTGCTGACCGCTCTGCGGGCGCTCA
>DATLOS010000494.1:0-3318 GCA_035536155.1 Elusimicrobiota bacterium | reverse complement strand
TCTCGATCCTGGGGCCGTCGGGGTCCGGGAAGACGACGCTCATCAACCTGCTCTCCTGCCTCGACGCGCCGACCGACGGCAGCCTGACGGTGGCGGGGAAGTCCGTGGCTGGGCTGTCGGAGGATGAACTGGTCGAAGTCCGGCGAGGAGTCCTGGGGTTCGTCTTCCAGCAGTTCCATCTACTGCCCACGCTCACCGTGACCGAGAATGTGGAACTGCCGCTGACCTTCCTAGGCAGGCCGGTGGATCGCAAGAAGACGCGCGAGGTCTTGGAGATGGTCGGGCTGGGAGACCGCGCCGACCATCTTCCCACCGAGCTCTCCGGAGGCCAGATGCAGCGGGTCGCCGTCGCTCGCGCGCTGATGATCGAGCCCAAGATCCTCGTCGCGGACGAGCCCACGGGCAATCTGGACAAGAAGTCGGGCCGCGCCATCTTCGAGCTGTTCAAGAAGCTGGCGGCCGAGAAGGGCCTGGCCGTCATCATCACGACGCACAACACGGCCTTCGGCTACGAGGCGGATCGCGTGATCACGCTGGAAGACGGAAAGATCGTCAAGGCCGAAGCACGAGGATCTGCCCCGCCATATTCGGCAGGTGGATCAGGCATTTGAAGTCGATGGGCCCTTCGGCGTGAAAGGTGACCCAGAGCAGCGTCTCGCCGAGCGGCGGAAGCTTCGTGTAGTACAGCACCTGCCCTTTGGGACCCATCAGCGCGAAGTCGTGCTCGTCGTCCGGCTGCAGGTTCCAGACCCGCAACAGGACGCGTTGCTCGCGTCGAACGGCGAAGAAAGTCGGCGAGAAGGAATACACCTCGCCGAACCGGGCCACGGTCTCCTTGGGACCCGTCTCCTTGACGGCTACGGCCTGCGTCAGGATCGTGACGCCGCCGGACTCCCATTCGTCGGCCTTCTGGACCGTGACGATAGCGGCGGCATGCGGATCGATCGTCGGAGCTTCCGAGCGATGGGCGACATCATGCGCCGGAGCCGCTCCGGTCGCGTCCGCGCATGGCGCGATGAGGCAGCATCCGGCCGGCACCAATATCCAAAGTCTACCGTGAAGCCGCATTGATGCCTCCTCGCCCAGAAAAAAGAAGCGACGGTTAGACCGAACCGCCGCTTCTCTTATCCATCAAAACTTGGCTGCGGGACTAGGATTCGAACCTAGACAAAGCGGTCCAGAGCCGCTTGTGCTACCGTTACACCATCCCGCAATCAGGGAGATTTTAGCAGATTTGGCCGCGCGGAGTCTTCACTGCCCGTCCATGGCGGGCCCCGCGCCCGCGTGCTAGACTGGCCGCATGGCGCGTGCGGCGCATGATGTCGTAATCGTCGGGGCGGGCGCGGCCGGCCTGGCCGCGGCCGGGGCCTTGGCCGGCGAGGGGCTCGACGTCGTCATCCTGGAGGCGCGACGGCGCATCGGCGGAAGGATTTTCACCGAGCACGCCCATGGGCGTCCGCCTATCGAGCTCGGCGCCGAGTTCGTGCACCCTCCGGCCGACGCGACCCGCCGGCTCGCGCGAAAGGCCGGCCTGGTCCTGGAGCCGGTTTCCGAAGGCCGCCTTCGAAAGGAAGGCGCGGCGTTCCGGCCCGACGACCGCTGGGAGGGCGTGGAGCGCCTCATGGCCGGCCTGGAGGGCCTCCGTCGGGACGTCTCCTTCGATGATTTCCTCGCCCGCTCCCGGGCCGAGCCCGTCGCGCGCGAGGCCGCTCGGAGATTCGTGGAAAGTTTTCATGGCGCGGACGCCGGGCGCATCAGCGCCAAGAGCATTGCCGGCCAGGAGGGGGGAGGCGGCTGGCGCCTGGCCGGCGGCTACGACGCCTTGTTCGACGCTCTGCGCCGGGGCGACGGCGCCCGGCTGCGGCTCGGGGCGGTCGTGACGAGCGTGCGCTGGCGCCGGGGCGATGTCGAGCTCGGCTTGCGCAGCGGCGCGACCGTGCGCGCGCGGACCTGCCTCCTGACGCTTCCCCTGCCGATCTTGCAGAGGCAGACCGTCCGCTTCGAGCCGGCCCTGCGCGCCAAGTTCGCCGCCTTGCGCGGCCTGGCGATGGGCTCGGCCTGCCGGGTCACGGCGCTCCTGCCCGGCCGCCTGGAGCAGCCCGAGTCGTTCTTCATGGATCCGGGCTCCGATTTTCCCGTCTGGTGGTCCCAGGGCCGGGGGCCTTGGACCTTGCTCACGGCTTGGGCCGGGGGGCCGCGCGCGGCGCTGCTCGCCGGGGCCGGGCGGGAGGCTGTTCTCGACGCGGCGCGCTTCTCCTTGGCCCGGCTCCTCGGTAGAATCGACGTCCGGAGCTTTCACTACCACGACTGGGACGCCGACCCCTTCTCCCTCGGGGCGTACAGCTACGCCTTGGTCGGCTCAAACGGCGCGCGGAAAGCCTTGGCCGAGCCGCTCGAGGATACGCTCTTCTTCGCGGGCGAGGCGACCGACGTCCAGGGAAACGAGGCGACCGTCGAGGGAGCGATAGCCAGCGGGCTGCGGGCGGCGAAGGAGCTTACTTCGCGTCTAGCCCGATGCTCTTGAGAAACGGCGTCTCGCTCGGCTCGCGGCCGAGGAAGGCGCGCAGGGAGACCGCCTCGTCGCGGCCGCCGCCCGGCTCGAGGATCTCCTTGCGGTAGAGCGCACCGAGCTTGGGGCTCATCACGCCCTCGGCCTCGAAGCGCGAGAACATGTCCTGGGCGTAGACCTTGGACCACAGGTAGCCGTAGTAGCCCGCGTCGTAGCCGTCCATGAGATGGCCGAAGCTCGCGGCCGGGCGGGTGCCCGGGGTCATGGGGATGAGGCTGATCTCCTCCATGAGGCGCGCGTAGAGTGCGTCGGGGTCGGCGTCGGTGCCGAGGTGGAGGGCCATGTCGTAGGTGGCGAAGAAGGCCTGCCGCAGGTACTTGAGGCCCGAGTCGAGGTTCTTCGCCTCGATCATCCGGTCCAGCACGTCCCGGGGAAGGGTCTTGGCCGGGCTCTTGTAGTGGCCGGAAAGGCGCTTCACGATCTCCGGGCGCCACACCCAGTTCTCCAGCATCTGCGAGGGGGCCTCGACGAAGTCCTGCGCGGTGCCCGAGCCCGAGAAGCGCGCGTACTTGGCCTTGGTCAGCGTCATGTGCATGATGTGGCCGAACTCGTGGAAGAAGGTCTCGACCTCCTGGTGGGTGAGCAAGGAGGGGGCCTCGGCGGTGGGCTTGTTGAAGTTGGCCACGATCGCCGCCGCCGGCTGCTGGTAGGCGCCGCCGGCCAGCAGGCGTCCGGAGACCAGCGGGAAGGCGGCGGCGTGCTTGTACTTGCCCTCGCGCGGGTAGAGGTCCATGTAGAAGTGGGCGAGC
>DATLOS010000493.1:0-3850 GCA_035536155.1 Elusimicrobiota bacterium | reverse complement strand
GTTGTGGACCGGAAACGCCTTCGAGGCCGCGTCGGGGATCAGGCCGGCCGCTCGCTCCAGCAGGTATCTGGAGCAGGCGGTGACGGCGTCGGCTTCGCGCAGGACGGCCCTAAGCTGGCGCCGCGGCCCGGAGGATTCCTCGATCTCCGCGCCGTGAAGCGAGACCACCATGCGAAAGCGAAAGAGCCGCCGCAGTGGCAGCACGAATGGGATCGGGCGCATGGGAAAGTGCACGTTGACCACGTCCGGTTGAAACTCGCGGAAGAGGCGGATCAGGCGCATCATGGTGGCGGGATAGATCGCGAACGACGCCAGAGCCAGGTCCGGCCGGAGACCGCCCGAAAGGATTGCCTGTGGAGAGAGGAAGTGGCGCCGTTCGACGGGGACTCCATCGATGATTTCGCGCGCGGGCAGCGCGCGAGGATGGCGGTCGGTCACGACGCGCACCGAGTGGCCGCGGGCGGCCAAGCCCTTGGCCAGGTCATGCGTCGCCCGCTGGAGGCCGCCAAGGACGGGGACGTAGCTGCTGGGCATCAAGAGAACGCGCATGAGCGGGGTCAAGGGCCTCAATAGAGCCGCGCCGAACTCCAGTCTCTTCTCCATCCGGCCCGCGCCTTCCGCCTCAAACCCCGGCTTCCCGGCTCCCCCATCCAAGCGGGATAGAATGGAGCCCATGATCGCCAAGACGCGCTGGGGATCGAGGTCGAGGCCGCCTCGATGATCCGGCGGAAACCCGGTGGTGAATCTGTAGATTGAGCCGATGGGACGGGGAGATTGCACGATGGTCACGTTCTCCCCCAGCGCTCCCACCCTTTCCGGAGGCGTCGCGCCGAAGAGGATGCAGGTGGGGATGCCGGTGAGCGCCGCGAGATGAGCCATCGAGGAATCGATGCCGAGGAATATCTGCTGGGCGGCGACGGCGCCGATCACCGAGCGCAGGGCCGCGCCCGCCCGGACCTCCGTCTTGGCCGAGAGGGCGGCCGCAAGGCTTCGGAGCTCGGCTTCCTCGGCCGCCGAGCCGAAAAGGGTGATCGAAAGCGGGAAACGCGCATGGAGCTGGTTCAAGAAGTCGCGCATGGTAGCCATAGGCCAGCATTTCTCCCGGAACTTCGAGAACGGCTGGACGCCCATTCGGATGCCCGTCGCGCCCTGTAGCGGCGGGGAGGCCGCGGATCTGAGCCTCTCGCGGACGGCGGCCAGGGCGCCGAGCAGCTGCTCGTCTTTGACCTCCGTGAGCAGTTGATTGGAGCGGAGGTCGTGCTTCGTGTCGTCCCAATACGGCATGCGGGGGTCTTGAAAGCTCAGGAGCCGCCACGGCCACGGCGTCCGCCAGCCGCGCTTCACCTCGGCGCGGGCCATGCGGAGCAAAAGGTTCTCGCGTCTTCCGGCGGGCGCCAGCGCGTAGGCGGCGTCGAAGCGCGCCTCTTTGAGCGCGCTCCGGAGAGAGAAGAGGTTCGCGAGGGAGCTCCTCGCCTCGTCCCATTGGTGGATATGGTCCCCGAGGCCGAGCGCCCGCGCCAGCTCGGCTGAGCCGTTGTTGGAGAGCACGAGGTCCAGCGAGCAGCCGGCGGCGGCGAACGTCTCGAAGATGGGCAGGGCAAGGACGGTGTTCCCGATTCCTTGCGTCGTGATCAGCAGAATTCGCGGCGCCTTGGGCACGGCTCAATGTTAACAGGCGGTCCTTGAAACGACAAGTACGCGCGGGCGCGGACGTCAGAACCAGAACAGGAGCTGTTCGCTGACGCGCCAGCGCTGCACCATCTTTTCCGTGATGGCGTCGAAATGGGCCTTAGGCAGATACTCCGCGCGGATGCCGATGCCGAGGCGCTTGAGCGGCACCCACTGCGCCTCGCCTCCGAAAATCCAGTTCTGGATGGTGTGCTGGGACTCCTCGCGGGAGGTCAGCGGGGTCCCCTGCCAGTCGATGAGGGTGGATTCGTGGCCGAGGAAAGCGGAGCCTCGCAGGCCGAACTTGTCGATGAACTTCCTGCCGATGATGACGTCCACCGGCGTGTAATGGATCAGCATGATGGACGACCGCTGCCCGCTCGGCGAGATGAACTCGCCGATCTCGCTGTCGTGGGTGAGTCCCATGCCCGAGAGCTCCCCGAACCAGCGCGTATTCCAATAATACCGGACGCCTCCTCCGACGAGATCTCCGGTGAAGGGCTGGTTGTTGACCACGGCTCCCCCTCCCGCGTCGTAGCTCGAGGAGTTTCCTCCCTTGATATGGCTGTAGTGGAGCGACATCTCCCAATGGGAACCCGGTTTCCTGAGGCCGTGCTGCAGCATGTCGTAGCGCAAAGGCGCCACCGCGATTTCGGCCTTCACTATGCCCGGAGCGCCCTCGGGCTCCTTCGCCTCCCGGAAGCCGGGCTGTTTGGCGCCGGAGGCCAAGGCCTGCCCAATCGCCCTATCGGATAGGCCGCCGCCTCGAGACTTCCGGTCTCCGCGCATCTTGCCTTCATACGGCTTTTCGATGAAGAACGACTTGAAGTACCGCGGGTAGTTGGCGCGGTTGGCCAGGATGTCGCCGTAGCGCTCCTTGAGGATGTCCATTCGGATCCCGGGCGAGCGCAGCTGGAGGGACATCTCGAGCGCCTGCTTCTCCGGCTCCTCGCGGGTCCTCGGAAACTCGATGACGTCGAGCTCCGGCGCCAGGTCGGGCGGGGTCGGCTTCCAATGCAGGCCGTCCTCGAATTCCAGGTGCTCGGAGAGGAGCGCGATCGCCGAGCCGGCGGCGACGCCGATGACCGTCCACGCGGCGTGGCTCCAGTCGATGGTGCAGCCGCTGTAGCCGCTGCCGTTCGAGGTGGTCTCGTGAAAGCGATCGTCGGCGTAGGCCGCGGCGAAAGCCGCGCCCGCGCCGTAGGCCGTCGCCCGCCCGGCGGATATGTCTTTGTCGCCCCACCATCTGGATAGGAGGTTGCTCGCAAGAGGCAGGGTGAAGCCCAGGGCGAAGAAGCGGCTGGTGTTGGGATCCTTAAAGCCTTGGATGGGGTGGCGCGATTGGGGCGGCGTGAAGCAGGGCTTGGAGTTTTGCGCCCGGGCGGGCGCGGCGAAAATGAGAAGAGAAAGAAGAAATGGCGTTCTCATCATTCTGCTCGACCGGTCTAAGCGTAGCCTAATTCCCGTTTTCATGCAAGGCGATTGGGCACGAAAAAATGTTTACATGGCATCCATGTCCGTTTCGCGGGCGTGCCTCGGCCTCCTCCTTCTCGCTGCCGGAGGCGTCCGCGCCGCGTCCGCGCCGACAGGCGCCTCCGCGCGCTGCGACGCCGGGCTCCTTCCCGACCCGGTCCCGTCCCGGAGCCGCGGCCGCACGCTCCACGTCTCGGTCTCGGGAAGGGGTCTCGGGACCGAGGCGGATCCGATGAGCCTGCGCGAGGCGCTGAAGCGGGCATCGCCCGGCGACAAGGTGGTCCTCGGCTCGGGGATCTACCATCTGGGCGCCTCCTCGGCGCCCGTGCGCCTCGGCCCTCCGGGCAGCGGGCCCGAGGACCTCACGGTGTTCGAGGCCGCGCCGTGCGCCCGCGTCATCCTCACGAGCGACGACGAACTCCCCCCCGCGATCGTCGTGTCGGACTACGTGCGCCTGGAGCGGCTGTGGATCGGAGGAAAGAGGCTGCCTTGCCATCGTCCGAAGGGGCTCGGAGACCCGGGCGATTGCTCGCGGAACGCCATCGTCCTGGGGGCGGTCCCAAGAGGCGTCGGCCGCGAGCTCGTGAACAACACCATCTTCGGCTACTTCGGAGGGATCGTGCAGGGCTCTTCGGAGAAGAGCCTTTATCAAGGGAATCGCTTCGTTCGGGTCGGCGGCGGCAGTTGGGGCCATCCGATCTATATCTCG